>NZ_JAWDXO010000011.1 GCF_032477075.1 Fusobacterium sp.
ATGTCTCCTTTGTATAATTAGGGTGGTAACTATATTATACAAAAAAGAGAGCTGAGTAAAACATTTTTTTTAAATGTTACTCAGCTTTTTTTATTTTATTTTTCTACTTCATAAAAAAAACACAAATAAAAAATTATTTACTTTTATGATGTGTATCTATACTTTATTTTTTGTTTTTTAAGGATGTTTTTATATATTTAAATTAATATAATTGTGATTGAAATATGAAAATTTTGTGATTTATTTTCAAAAAAAGTATTTACAAATCTAGAAAAATAATGTATAACATTGGTAATGGGAAATACTTTTTCTTAAAGATAGGGAGAAGTATAAAAAAAATTTTTAAAGGGGAGATAAATATGAGAAAATTAGCACTTTTATTAGGTTCTTTACTTGTAGTAGCATCAGCATCTGCAAAAGAAGTTGTACCAGCTCCAGTTGTAGTTGAGGAAGCACCAGTACAAGTAATAGAAAAAGAAGTTATAGTTTACAGAGACAAAGAAGTAGGATTCAGACCTAACGGAAATGTGGATCTTCAATACAGATGGTATGGAGAAACTGAAGGACAAAAAGAAGTTAAGGGAGAAAATTGGAATACATCAAATAATGATTCAAGAATCCAATTAAGTGGAACAATTAACATGACTGAGAAGCAACAGTTACAATTCAGAATTAGAGAATATAATAGTGTATCAGCACATGATGATACTGGAAGAGATGGAACAGATACAAGATTGAGATATTTCTATAACCATGGATTACTTGGGGATTCTAAAGTTAATTTAACTTCAAGAGTGCATTATAGAGATAGAGAAGATGCAAAAGGAGCGCAAGAAGTAGAATATCAAGCAAGATTTGATTTTGCTGATTATATGTTCCAAAATGATTTTATTAAAACTTCATACTTTGTAATAGCTCCTAAATATAAATATGTATGGCAATCTTCAAATGATGATGCTTATGATAATAGATTAGGTTTTGATATAGCATCTTATTATGAATTACCATTAGGATTTGCATTTGAATTAAATTTTTATGCTGATCAGCATTTCTATGGGGCTAAATCAGAATTATTACAAAAAGATGGAAGTAAAGAAGATAAAAACTTTACAGTAGATATGGAAGCATATATCTATAATACAACTAATTTATATACAAATGGAAATGTTTCAGTAGATTTCAAATTTGAAGGTGGATATGATGCTTATTCTTGGTCACAAGAAAAAGAATATTCTATAACAACTAATGAAGAGTCTGCTGATAAAACATATTCACTATATGCATTACCAACAGTTCAATTAAACTATCAGGCAACTCCAAATGTTGTAGTATATGCAGCAGCTGGTGCTGAATACAGAAACTGGAATTCAACAGATGAAGGTTCTGCTTCTAACTGGAGATGGCAGCCAACTGTATTTGCAGGATTCAAAACTACATTCTAGTTTGGTCTAAAAATTAAATAAAAAATTTTTAGTGCTCACTTTTGTGGGCACTTTTTTTGTTTATACATAAATACTCATTGATTTTATTTGAAGAAAAAAGTTATTATATATAATAAGACTAAGATATTTATGGAAGTCAGAATATGGAAATAAGAGATGTAAATATAGATGAATATTTTGAATTAATAAAATCAGCAAAAACAAAAGAAGAAAAAGAATTCTATTTTAATGCAAGAAATTTTTTATTACAGGAAGAGCAAAAAAAGATCATAGAAGAAGTAATATATTAATTATGAAGATATATACTATTTTTGCAGGAGTAAATGGAGCTGATAAATCAACTTTATAAAATATCGAAATAATAAAGAACAACGATTTAGGAAAAAGAATTAAGACTATGACAATATTATATGAGATGAGAATATTCCTGAATAGTTAGAAAATATAGTTAAGTGTATTTAATAAAATTTTGCCTTTAATGGCAGACTTTTATTATTTTTATTATAAAATTATCTGCTCATATAGGAGACTTTTCTTTTTTACTTCTTTTTATGAATAAGCTTATGCATATAAAAAGTTAAATAAATAATTTATTCAGAAGGTTTTATTATATGTAGAGAGTATACAAGATATGCTAGAAGTTTGAAGTTATCAGTTGTAAAAACATTAGACAAAATTTTTGAACTTTCTTTGAAAGAAAAATATATATTACATACAGATCAAGGTTTTTAATATACAGGAAAAAATATTGTAATATGTTAAAGGAAAGATCTATTTCGAGAGGTAGAAATTACTGGGATAATGTATCAATTGAGATATTCTTTGGACATTTTAAAGCAGAACTGATATACTTATTAAATGAAGGATAACATACGAAAGTCTATCCTTAAAAATAAAAAATTTAATAATGGAGAATACAACTAAAGTTTGGTGGAATGAGTCCTACAAAATATAAAGAAAAATATAAAATATGACATGAAAATGTCTATAAATTAGAGGAGGAAAGCATGAAAAAAGCAATAATATTAGGATTGATAGCCTTAAATATTTCTGTTTTTGCTGCTGCTAAGCAGGAAATACCAGAAGATATTGAAAAAGCTATAACTAGAGAATCTCAATCTTTTGAAGGAAGTGACAGAATGTCTTTCAAAAGATGGCAGACTGAATCATATTTAAAGATGGAAAAAATGGGAGAAGAATCTGGAATACCTTCTGTGGAATTTCAAAGAATAAAACAAAGGCTAAGACAGATGTATGGATCAAACTTTGTGAAGCAGTATCAAGTTCTTCCAAGTGAAATTGCAAACTACAATGAACTTGTAGAAAGAGTAAAAGTAGAAACATTAAAAAATGCAGCAGTAACTGAAGAAAAAAATAATGCAGCAAAAGAACAACTGGCTAAAGAAATAGCTTCTTCAAAAGTTCCAGCTGAAGTTGTAGAGATATTTAAAGAATCAGCAGCAAAACTTTATCCAGACAACTATGTAGGACAGAAGGCATATATTAATGCAACAATGGAAGATTATTTTAAAATAATAGATTTTGTAAAGAAAAATAAAAAAGTACTTAACTAAAAAATTAAGCCTGACAAAGTATAAAAACTTATAAGTCAGGCTTTTTGATTTAATCATGAGTTTGATTATATTTATAGAGAGTATGAAGACCTTTTATACTCAGATCAGGATAGTAAACATCAATTTCCTCTATTTCAGCAGAAAGAATTTTACCAAGTCCACCTGTTGCAATAATAAATGGATCCTTCACTACTTCTTTTATTTTTTTTATTATATGTTTTATCTGTCCAGCATAACCATAGAAAATTCCAGCTTGAATCTGTTCAATTGTATTTTTTCCAAGTACAGAATCAGGAGTACTGAATTTTACTTTTGGTAATTTTGCTGTATTTGTAAATAGTGCATTGATGGACATTTCTATTCCAGGAAGAATCCCTCCTCCTATATAGATGTTTTTTTCAAGCACTTCATAAGTAGTGGCACTTCCAAAATCGAATATAACAAGATTTTTATCTGGATAGTCACTTAAAGATTGAACTATATCTATTATTCTGTCAGCACCAAAACCAGTTGGATTAAGATTTGAAGCAAAACTAAAAGGTTTTTTCAATTCTGAATTGACTATCATAGGTTCTATATTAAAATATTTTTTTCCAAGAAAATGAAATATAGTAATAAGATTTGGAACTACAGATGAAACTATCATTCCATTGATTTTTTCAATATCTATTTTATTAAATTTTGAAATATTTCTTAAATATGAAAAATATTCATCTTCAGTTAATTTATCATTAGAAGCAACTCTAAAAGTAAGAAGAACATTTCCACTGTCATCTAACAGACCTGTTACTATATGAGTGTTTCCAATATCAATTGCCAAAAGCATGTTATTTCCTCCTTATATCCAGTGTATACTTAATTATAAACTAAAATTTTGAAAAAGCAATAGTAAAGTAACAAATATTAATTGATTTGTTAATAAACAACTGATATGATGATAAGTAGGAAAAAGAAAGGAGCAGTGATGAGAGCATCTGGATTAGTTGTAGAATATAACCCTTTTCATAATGGACATAGATATCACTTTGAAAAGGTATGTGAAATAGATAAAGAGAGTGTAAAGATAGCTGTCATGAGTGGAGATTTTGTTCAAAGAGGAGAGCCAGCTGTTGTAAATAGATGGAAAAGAGCAGAGATGGCTTTAAAAAATGGAATAGATATGGTAGTAGAACTTCCAGTTTTCTATTCATGTCAGAGTGCTGAAATTTTTGCTATAGGCTCAGTAGGGATTCTCAATGAATTAAAATGCAATAATATTATATTTGGTTCTGAAAAATCAGATATAGAAATGTTAAAGAGAATTGCAGAAATGGAAGAAACTGAAGAATTTAAAAATATAATAAAAGAAAATCTTTCAAATGGAGATTCATATCCAACAGCTCATTCTAAAACTTTAAAAATAATTGAAGGAGATAATATTTTTCTTGATTCAAATGATATTTTAGGTGTGGAATACATAAAAGCTATAAAATATTGGAATAGCAGTATAATTCCTATGCTTATAAAGAGAGAGAAAACTGGATATTATGAAGAAAATACAGATGAAGGTTTTGCTAGTGCAACCGCTGTAAGGAAATTTTTAAAGGAAAATACAAATATATCCGATTTAGTGCCAGAGGAAAGTTTTAAAATATTAAAAGAGGAAAGAGAAAATAATAGACTTATATATCTGAAAAATTTTTATCCCTTATTGAGATATGAAATAATAAGAAATAGAGATATATTATTTAATATTCAGGATATGGAAAAAGGATATGAAAACAGACTCTATGAAATGGCTATAAAAAATTGTGAGTTTAAAGAATTTTATAATGGAATAATAAGTAAAAGATTTACTCAGGGAAGAACCCAGAGAATATTAATTCACATTTTAACTGGAATAACTAAGAATCTTACACAGAAAGTAAAAAAAGAAATTCCTTATGTAAGAGTACTAGGATTTAACAATAAAGGAAGGGAATATCTTAACTTCCTAAAAAAAGAAGAGAATAATAAAATTATTGTATCTATGAAAAACATTAAAAAGAAATTTTCCAATGATATAAAAGAACTTATAGAATTTAATGAGAGGGCTTCTCTTATATATAAAATGATAAATCATTATGAAGATTCAAAGATACCATTAATGATAGAAACTAGATAAAAAGGAGAGAATGATGGGAAAAAGGATACCTTTAAGTATACAGATATTTTATGGGCTGGGAGTTAGTTATGCAATTGTAGATCAGATTTTTGCACAATGGATATTATATTTTTATCTTCCACCTGAAAGTTCAGGGCTGAAACCAGTAATGGCTCCATTATTTATTTCACTTGCACTTGTTATTTCAAGACTTGTAGATATGATAACAGATCCTGTAGTTGGATTTTTATCAGATAAAGTAAATACAAAATGGGGAAGAAGGATTCCATTCATAGCAATAGGAACTATTCCTCTGGCAATATGTACAGTAGCATTTTTTTATCCCCCAATGGGAAATGAAAAAGCAGCCTTTATTTATCTTGCTGGAATTGGTTCTCTATTCTTTGCATTTTATACTGTGGTAGGAGCTCCTTATAATGCTCTTATACCTGAAATTGGGCACACACAAGAGGAAAGACTCAACCTGTCTACATGGCAGTCTATATTCAGGCTTTTATATACTGCAGTAGCAATGATAATACCTGGAATACTGATAAAAATGATTGGAAAGGGAGATGCTCTTTTTGGGATTAGAGGAATGGTTATTTTTCTATGTATTATAGTGGTAATTGGAGGATTTATAACAGTGTTCTTAGTTCCAGAGAAAAAATATTCTTTAGGACAAAGTTCAGATGCAGGCTTTAAAGATACAATGAGAATATTGTTTAAAAATAAATCTTTTGTATTGTATCTTTTAGGACTTTTATTCTTTTTTATAGGATTTAATAATCTTAGAGCTGTTATGAATTATTTTGTAGAAGATATAATGGGATATGGTAAAGGAGCAATAACATTAGCATCTGCTCTTCTTTTTGGAATGTCAGCATTATGTTTTTATCCTACTAATATTCTTTCTAAAAAATATGGATATAGAAAAGTTATGTTAAGTTGTTTAGTTATGCTGATAATATTTACAGCAACTTTATTTTTTCTTGGAAAAGCGATACCAGTAAAATTTGGCTTTATATTATTTGCATTGATAGGAATACCAATTGCAGGAGCAGGATTTATTTTTCCACCTGCTATGCTTAGTGAGATAGGAAGTAAAATAAGTGATGAAACAGGCCACAGAATAGAGGGAGTTTGTTTTGGAATACAAGGGTTTTTCTTAAAAATGGCATTTTTAGTATCTATACTTATTTTGCCTATAATTTTAGTTTCAGGAAATGGAGATATTTTATCAGCAATAACAGGAACTCCTAAAGGAGTGGAAAAGAGTGGTATATACCTTACTTCTATTGTGTCTACGATTTCATTTGTTATATCATTCATATTTTATTATAAGTATGAGGAATAGAAATATTCAAAAATCGGAGGCAGAATTTGGAACTTATTTATATTTTGGCTTTAGAAGTTTTTATCATTATAACTATTTTTAATATATTTTCTTTGTGGTACTCAATATTCTTTTCTGTTTTGATGATAGGAGGAATATGGATATTTTTTAAAAATAAGGATAAACTTATTTATATAGTACCAATTTTATTCATTGTGAGAGTTCTTTTATGTATTAATTTTAATGATTTAGAAAGATTAGATATAGTTAAAATGAAAGTAGAAATTAATAATGGAATGGGACAGATAATAAAAATAGATAACAGGTATCCTAAAATAAAAAGTTATACATTTATTCCAGAAATATCTAATGGGAAATATATGATTTTAGCTGAAATAGCCAAGATTGAAAATAGAGAGGGTATGAACTTTTTCTATATAAACAAAATAACAGAAGAAAAGATAGAAAAAAGCTGGCTAAAAAATTATTTTGAAAATAATGTAAAAAAATTTATTAATGATGGGAATTCTGAATTTAAAAGAGTATATAGAGCAGTTATATTAGGAGAAGGAAAACAACTTACCAGAACTATGAGGAAAGATTTCAGTTATATAGGAGTATCACATCTTATGGCACTTTCAGGATTACATATAGGGATTATTCTTGGAATATGCAGTTTTTTTTCCAAAAAGATGCCTATTACAAGGAAGAACAGATATATTTTTATGCTGTGTTTCTTGAGTATATATTTTTTGGAGTGAGACATTCACCATCATTAATCAGAGCCTATATAATGGCATTAACATTTATCACAGGAAAAATATTCTATGAGAATATAGATGCAGCTAAATCTTTAGCAGCAGCATTTATAGGAGGAGTATTTGTAAGTCCTTTGTCAATGAATGAAATACCATTTATATTATCATACTTAGCAGTATTTGCTATAATATGTATATATCCATTAATAAGAAAAGTTATATATAGAGGGAAATCTAAATTTATAGAAAAATTGATACTTCTTACAACTATTCAATTTTTTCTTATACCTATTTTAATTAAGGAGTTTGGGACTATTCAGTTTCTTTCCTTTTTTAGTAATTTGATTATTTTACCAATAGGAACTTTATATATAGTAATATCATTTATTGGACTTTTATTTGAAAATATAGGACTTGGTTTTATTATTTTTCCAATAGTAAATATTATATTTGAAACATTTATGAAATTAGTAGAAATTTTTTCTAGAGTTCCATATATGACTTTAAGGTACAATGGCAGCAGAGATAATGCTCTATTTTTAATTTTTTATGTTATAGCATTTGGGATAGTATTTTATAATAAATTTAAAATGGAAGGTAAAAAAGATGAGAAGATTTCTGGAAGAATTAAAATATTTAAATAGTGGAATGTCCAATGTAACAAAAGTTATTTTAGTGATTATAGTATTATATTTTATTTTTGGAACAGGAGGAAATATCCTTACAAATCCAATGATATTTTTAAATATAGCTATACTTCTTTTATCACTTTTGGTACATGAAGTAGCTCATGGAGTGATGGCATACATATGTGGAGATCCCACAGCAAAAAATTATGGAAGATTAAGTTTGAATCCACTGAAACATTTGGACCCTTTAGGAACACTGTTTCCTATTTTGCTTATACTTTCTGGTTCATCATTTGTATTTGGTTGGGCAAAGCCAGTTCCGATTAATTATTGGAGATTAAAATATGGAAGATTAGGAGAATTTTTAGTAGCAATAGCTGGAGTAACTTCAAATTTTATACTTGCAGTAATAGGATTATTTCTTTTTAAATATGCAGCACCACATTTAAGCAATCCATATATTTATGCTGCTGTAATTTATATGATCAGATTAAACATACTTCTTGGAGTGTTTAATCTTATTCCTATTCCTCCTTTAGATGGTTCAAGAGTTCTAGCATCTTTAGGAAATAATGAGTTGAGAAACACAATTTTTTATATGGACAGATATGGGATAATAATTATACTTCTTTTAAATATGACAGGTCTATTAGGAAGAATAATAGTTCCAGCATATTCGGGAGTACTTTATATTTTGGAAAAACTGATATAGGCAGGAAAAGAATGAAGAGTGTAGAAAAAGAGTGTTCAATAGAATTTGAAGAAAGAAAATCAAAGTTTATTGGGTATGTAAAACCTATAGGAAGCAAACAGGAAGCAGAGGAGTTTATAACCCAAATAAAAGATAAACACAGAGATGCAACTCATAATTGTACTGCATATAAAGTTATAGATAATGGACAGGAATATTTTAAAACTGATGATGATGGAGAACCTGGTGGAACAGCAGGGAAACCAATGGGAGATATAATAACATATATGGAGGTTACAAATTTGGTTGTAGTTGCAACAAGGTACTTTGGTGGAATAAAACTAGGAGCTGGTGGACTTGTAAGAAATTATGCAAAAACTGCAAAGCTTGCTATACAAGAGGCTGGAATAGTAGAATATGTAGAGAGAAAGACATACATGATAGATTTTCCTTATGAGAAGATAAGTGATGTAGAAACTATAGTAGACAGTTTAAATGGAGAATATTTAGATAAAGGCTTTAATGAGAGAGTGACATATAAGATAAGGACAGATATGAAAACTTTTGAGAATTTAAAAGAAGTAAAAGGATTGCTTATAATAGAATTATAAAAAGAGGGATGCAACCCTCTTTTTGTTTTAAAAATATTTTGTACTGTATTTAAAAGTTTTTCTTCTAAATGGAAAATAAATTGCATATGTCAATAGCAGATATATTCCTTCTACTACTGGGATGTAGTATGGCCACTTTCCAAAGTGATCTAATGGAGAAGAAAAGTCTGGAATTCTATTAACATAAAGATAATTTGTTCCAAGATTTGAATTTATAAAGAAAATGATAACTGCAAGGATATTTAAGAATATGAATGAGTCTACCCATCCTCTGAAAGTAGGTTTAAATTCAAAGAAAATTACCCCATAAATAGCAGCAAAGATTAAATAAAAATGTGTGATATAAAAACTCAATGTCAATGGATGAGGAAAAGAATATTTTACATCAGGAGTAAGGATTGCAAAAAGAGCACCTAAACTCCAATAATATGTTACCTGAAATAATGATGAAGATTTAGTAAGCATCATAAGTATAGCAAATATTAATGTAAGATTGCACAAATGGAGTGGAAGCAAACCTTTTATAGGTTCTCCTAAATAAAAATGTCTATAACTTAGCTCACTAACTTTTATAACCAAGATTATTAAAGCAGAAATCTGAGCAAATCTATATTTTGGGAGAAAAGCAGCAATAATAATAAAAGCAAATACTGCCAGAAATCCTCCTCCTATAAACCAAAAATGTTCAGTACTAAAAAGTGTAAAAGTATCCATATTTTCCTCCTATTTGTGGAATCCTAAATCAGCAGGATTTACATCTCCTGAAACATATTCAATTTTTCCACCTGTTTTTTCAAAATTTTTTCTTTTTTCTGTAACCTTGAGTATTAAAGATATTGTATCATTATTTAGTGAATCTTTTCTAAATAAGCCTTTAGACCAAAAGAAAATGACAAGATTGCTGTCACCAAATATTTTCTTTTCACCAGTTTGAAAAGCTATATCCATAGCTAAGTATAATCCAAGAAGTTCTCCATAGTTATTTGTTTTATCAGTGCCAAGATGGATATTTCCATAAGAATTAACAGAAAATCCAAGAGAATTTTTTTCTAAAAGAGAAATTCCATTTAGATCAGTAACTCTCACTTCAACCCCAATTCCACGTCCTGTTCCAGAATCAAAATATATTCCATTAACAAGAGATTCTTTTAATTTTTCTTTTTTTAATTTAGGAGACTGTTCACCTATTTTTTTTTCATAATGAGCCCCTAATTCAAGCCAATCTTTCCCTTCTTTTTCTGTTGAAAAAGACTTGTACCTAGCTTTTTTACCATGAACAAGACTTTTGCATTTATCCCAATTATCAACCATTCCTTTAATATTTTCATCTTCTAAGAAGTAAGCATAAAATTTTTTACCCACAATCCCTCCTGAAAAAATAATCATATAGAATATATTAACTTATAAAAAGAAATTTTACAAATATATTTATTAAAATATATTTTATAAATAGATTAATGATAGAAAATTTTTAATAAATACACTTAAAAAAAAGTTGCAAAAGTTATATATTTATGATAGAATCTCTTGTGATATTAAGAAAATTTTTGTTAGGAAGGTGAAAAACAATGAAAAAAAATATTCATCCACAATACAATGTTATAACTGTTGAATGTACATGTGGAGAAAAATTTGAAACAAGATCAACTTATGCTAAAGGGAGTGAACTTAAAATAGCTGTTTGTTCAAAATGCCACCCATTCTATACTGGGAAAGCTAAGTTTATTGATGCTGCTGGTAGAGTTGATAAATTCAACAAAAGATATAATATTAATAATAAATAGTAGTATTAGAACAGGACTTCATAGTCCTGTTTTTTTATGACATAATTTAATTTTGAAAAACTTTAAGTTTTTTGGTATAATATATGAGAAAAAAATTAACCAAAACAGGAGGAAAACATGGCAGTAATAGAAATTAATCATCCTTTAATTCAACACAAGCTGACAATACTCAGAAATATAGGAACTGATACAAAAGCTTTTAGAGAGAACCTAAATGAAATAGCAAAACTTATGACTTATGAAGCGACAAAGAATCTAAAATTGGAAGAGATAGAAGTAACAACTCCTTTGATGGCTACTATAGGATATACTCTTCAGGACAGACTTGCTATTGTACCTATTTTAAGAGCTGGATTGGGAATGGTAGATGGAATACAAGATCTTATTCCAACTGCAAAGGTAGGGCATGTTGGAGTATATAGAAACGAAGAAACATTAGAACCAGTTTATTACTACTGTAAACTTCCTATGGATATAACTTCTAGAAAAGTCATTGTTGTAGATCCGATGCTGGCAACAGGGGGATCAGCAGTTTATGCAATAGATTATTTAAAAGCTGAAGGAGTTAAAGATATTATATTTATGTGTCTGGTAGCTGCTCCAGAAGGAATAGCAAAACTTCTAAATAAACATCCAGATGTGGCTATTTATACTGCTAAAATTGATCAGGGATTAACAAAAGAAGGATATATATATCCTGGACTTGGAGATTGTGGAGATAGAATATTTGGAACTAAATAAGATATAAAAAACTAAATTTTATAAGAGCAGCTGGGAGCAAAAAAAATTTGCTAATTCAGTTGCTCTTTTTTTGGAAAATGGTATAATTTTTATTGAGGTGTTAAAGGATATGAAAGAAAAAATTGTAGAATTATTGAAAAATACTAAAGAAAGAATAATAGGACAAGATAAATATGTAAATTCTGCAGTTCTTATTGCCATAACAGAATTAGATGGAAAGGAATATATAATTTTAGAGAAAAGAGCTGTTGAGATAAGGCAGGGAGGAGAAATATCTCTTCCAGGTGGAAAATGTGATGAAAGAGATAAAACTTCAGAAGAAACAGCAGTAAGGGAAACAATAGAGGAATTAGGAATACCTAGAGAGAAAATAGAAATAGCTGGAAAGTTAGGAATACTTGTAAATCCTTCTGGAATGATACTGGAGGTATATATAGGATTTGTAAAACTGGAAAATAGAGAGGATATCAAGTATAATAGAGATGAAGTAGAAAGGGTAATCTTTGCACCAGTAGAGTTTTTTTTGAAAAATGAACCTAGAATTGAAAAAATTGGAATAGAGAATGTTCCTCAATTTTCATCAGAGGAATTTGGACTGCCAAAGAGATATCATGGACCTTGGCAAGGAAACCCAAGAGAAGTGTATTTTTATAATTTTCATGGAGATATAATCTGGGGAATGACAGCAGAGATTATATTGGATTTTATAGAAAGACTGAGAAAAAGTATGGAGGTAGTAAAATGATTTTAAGCAAGGAAACAGCTGCAAAACTAATAGAAGAATTAAAATTACAAGGTAAAAAAGTAGTTTTTACAAATGGATGTTTTGATATCCTTCATGTAGGACATTTAAGATATCTGAATGAAGCTAAGAAACAAGGAGATATATTGATAGTAGCTGTTAATTCTGATGTCTCTGTGAAGCAGTTAAAGGGAACTAATAGACCTATTAATAATGAGATAGATAGAGCTGAAATGCTTTCAGGATTAAAAGCTGTTGATTTTACAGTTATATTTGATGAGTTAACACCAATAGAAACCCTTGATAAATTAAAACCATCTATTCATGTGAAAGGTGGAGATTATGATAAAAATACTCTTCCTGAAACTCCAACTGTAGAAAAACATGGTGGAGAAGTTAGAATACTTTCTTTTATAGAGGGAAAGTCAACTACAAATATTGTAAATAAGATACAATTTAAAGATGGAGGAGAAAATGAAGAAAATAATGAGCTTTAAGGAGCTTGATATTTTATCAGAAAAATTTTCTGATTATGCTGAAGAAAATACTACTATAGCCCTCATAGGAGACCTAGGGACAGGGAAAACAACATTTACTAAAACTTTTGCTAAAAAACTTGGAGTAGAGGAAAGTATAAAAAGTCCAACTTTTAACTATGTACTTGAATATTTCAGTGGAAGACTTCCTTTATATCATTTTGATGTGTATCGTTTATGTAGAGCAGAAGAAATATATGAAGTAGGATATGAAGATTACCTTAATAGTGGAGGTATAGTTTTAATAGAATGGGCAGATATAATAAAGAGTGAGCTTCCCAAAGAGTATATTGAAATAAAGTTGTTCTATCATGAAGATGAAACTCGTGAAGTTGAACTGAGATATATTGGAAATCCTGTAAAAGAGAAGGAGATGTTGAAGTATGTTGGTTTTAGCAATTGATACTGCTACAAAGATAGGAAGTGTAGCTTTATATGATGATAAAATTGGAATAATAGGAGAATTAAACTTATATGTTAAAGTAAATCATTCAAATGTAATAATGAAAGCTATAGATTCTTTATTTGAATTATCTGGATATAAGATAAAAGATGTGGATAAAATAGTTGTAACAATAGGGCCAGGATCTTTCACAGGAATAAGGATAGGGGTGGCAATAGCAAAAGGGCTTGCTTATTCTCTAAAGAAACCTATTATTGGAATAAATGAATTAGATGTCTTGGCAGAATTGGGGGAAGAAAGAGAAGAATTAATAGTTCCTCTTATTGATGCAAGAAAAGAGAGAGTATATTATTCTCAATATAAGTATGAAAATAAAAAATTAATAAGAAAAGAAGAATATAAAGATGGAGAATTGAGAGATATACTTGAAAATTTAAAAGATAAAAAAGTTGTATTTATAGGAGATGGAGCTGTAGTTAATCAAGAAGTTATAAAAGAAATTATGGGGAATGAAAATATTATATTTTCTAAAGCAGGTTCTATTCCAAGAGCTGCTGTAGCAGCTCAAATGGCTTTAGTGCATACAGATGATAATATATATACATTAGAACCTTTTTATATAAATAAATCACAGGCAGAGAGAGAAAAAGAAGAAAGAGAAAGAAACAAATAATAATTTAAAATGAATAAAGGACAGCTAAGGAAATTTATTAAAAAAGTATTTTGAATTTTAAAACTTTTACTTTTATTAAACTTTCTATAGTTTGTCCTTTTTATATTGTATAAATGCTATTTTTGTAATAGATACAATTGAAAAAAAGGATTTAATATGATAAAATTGAAAGAGAGGATACTGAGTAGGAAGGAAAGGGAGGAAATTATGGGAATAAAAAAATGGAGATGTACAATATGTGGAGAAGAGTTTGAAGGAGATACTCCTCCAGAAGTGTGTCCTGTATGTGGAGCTGGAAGAGAAGCTTTTAAAAAAATAGAAAATAAAAAGGAAAACTCTGATTCAAATAAAGTTGAAAAAATAGTTATAGTTGGTGGCGGAATAGCAGCTGTGTCAACGGCAGATGCAGTTAGAAGTAAAAATAAAGTGGCAGAAATAAGAATAATAAGTAAAGAAAATACAATGCCTTACTATAGAACTATGCTTACGGAACATCTTCATGCGGATATGCCAGAAGAAAAACTGAAGATAAAAAAAGATAGTTGGTATAAGGAAAAGAATATAGAGTTAATTACAGGAGATACAGCAGTATCTATAATATTAAAGGATAAAAAGATAGTATTATTAAGTGGTAAGGAATATTCTTATGATAAACTGATACTGGCAACTGGATCAGAATGTTTTATACCACCTATAAAAAATGCTGCTTTAGAAGGTGTTTTTACTATAAGAAGCATGAAAGATATAGAAAATGTAAAAGAATATGCAAAAAAATGTAAAAGAGCAGTTGTTATAGGAGGAGGAGTTCTTGGGTTAGAAGCAGCATGGGGATTAAAAGAATTGGGATTAGAGGTCTCTGTAATAGAAATGATGCAAAGAATTTTACCTAAACAGCTGGATGAAAAAGGGTCTAAAATATTGGAACAAGCTATAATTCGCTCTGGAGTAAAAGTATATAAAGGTATTGTTGTAGATCATTTAGAAGGAGATGAAAAAGTCTCATCTATTGTCCTTGAAAAAGGAGAACATATTATGGCTGATTTAGTAGTTATAAGTGCAGGAATACTTCCAAATAAACAACTTGCTGCAGATACTGGGATTCAAACTGGAAGGGGAATAATTGTAAATGAGAAAATGGAAACATCAGAAAAAGATATTTATGCTTGTGGAGATGCAGCTGAATATGAAGGAAAAGTAATAGGACTTTGGCAGGTAGCTATGGAACAGGGAAAAACAGCAGGATTAAATATAAGTGGAGGTAATGCTGTTTATAAAGAGCAAATTCAACCTCTCAATTTTGATGGAATGAATATTAAACTTATTTCTATCGGTTTGATTGGAAATGGAAAGGAAAGTGAAGAATTTGTTGAAGATATAGACACTAAAAAAAATATTTATAAAAAATTATATTTTGAAGAAAATAAGTTAAAAGGTGCCATATTAATAGGAGATGTTTCAAAAGGTATCACAATAATTAAAAGTGTCAGAGAAAATGTCGAAAAGGACATCGTTTTAGAAAAAATATACTCTTAAAAAAACTTGATTTTTTCCCAATAAATTTGTACAATAGATTAAATATATATGATATAATAGTATAGATTTGCAGATAAGAATTTTCTTAAAGCAGGGAGGAGAAGTAGTGAGCAGTTTAATCAATCTAAATGAGATTACTTTTGAAGAAGAAGTTATAAATAATAAAGGGATTGTAATTGTGGATTTTTGGGCTGAATGGTGTGGACCTTGCAAAGTGCTTGCTCCAATTTTAGAAGAGATTTCTGAAGAGAGAAAAGTAAAAATATACAAAGTCAATGTTGATGAAAATCCAAGTCTGGCAGGACAGTTTGGAATAAAAAGTATTCCTACTATGGTGGTTTTTGAAAATGGAATAAGAGTAGATCAAGTAGTTGGATTGAGACCTAAAGAAGAAATAAAAGAAAAATTAGCTGTATATTAATTTTAGATTTTTTAAAGGGACTGTTATTTTTTAATAGAGAAAACAGTCTCTTTTTATTTAAAGAAAATATTGCTCTGTTATTCTAATTTATTTATATTTGTGTTATAATTATTTCAAACATTAATTAAGGAGAAGGATTGAGATTATGAGGAGAAAAATTTATCTTACAGCAGCATATATTATAATTTCTTTAAATATTCTGGGAATGAGTAGTGTTCCCACGGGAAATATTGGAAACACCAGTGACAGAATATTAGGTGGAGCTGATGAGATAGAGGTAGACCTTCTTAGTGATACGATTACTTCTCAAAGTGGTGTCAATGTAAAATATGGAGACTTAAAATTAAAGGTTTTTGATATGCAGAGAGACAAGGAAAAAAATAGAGCATATCTTAAAGGAAATATAATAACTCAAGTAGATCAACCTACAGGAGCTCTTAAATTAGAATCAACTAATGGCGATGTATCTTTAGATGGAAACCAAGGAGTTTTTTATAATAACTTTGGATATCTTGAAATAGGAAAGGTGACTGGAGGAGAAGCTCCAAATGATAAAATCTATTTTGGAGGAAAAGTATTTGAATATGAAAATGGGAATCTTTATATAAATAACGGTTGGCTGACAACTGATTATAATATAGCTGAAACAGGTGATCCAAACCAAGCAGGATATCATTTCCTTTCTAAAGAAATAATAGTTGAACCTGATAAACAGCTTACTTTAAAAGGTAGTGATCTATATTTAGGAGATAGAGATATTTTTCCTTTTAGTATTCCATGGTATAGAGTTAATATAAGAGAAGAATCTGAAGTGCCTCTATTTCCAGAATGGGGAACAAAAAAATATTATGGATGGCAGACTTCATGGGGAGTTCTTTATGGAGATAAAGATAGTAAATTTAAAGGTGGGTTTGCTCCTAAGTTTGCTGATCAAATGGGATTGCTGATAGGAAGATGGGAAAATTGGTATAAAACAGATAAATTTGGTACAGCGAAATTAAATATAGATGATGCATTAATATGGTCAAAAACAGATAAAAAAGAAAAGTATAATGATCCTGTTGATTATGAAGAAAAAAATAAAAGATATAGATTAAATTATACTCATGAATACAGTGGTGAAAAAGGAATTTTGCAATTTAATGCTATCAATGGAACATATAATATGATTCCTAAATTGGAAGATATAATTACTGATTATGAAGGTAATGGAAGATTTTTAAATAACACTAGACCTAAATTAGATTCTACTATAAGCTTTTTCTCAATGAATTCAGATCTTAAAGAATTAGGACCAGATAAAGATATTACTTTAAAGACGAGATTGAAACTAACTGATGATAAAGAAGCTTATGCACTTATGGTTTATGATGATATAGGTGATATTGACTATGGAAGTAATATAGATAATGATCTTTATTCACAGGTTGAATTATACAAAGATAACAATAGATATAGAGTTGGAGGTTATTATAATTATTTATATGACATGGATCCAGGTTCAACTTTAAATGATACTCAGTCAAGAGCTGAAGATTTTGGGTTTGAATTTTTTGAAAAGAAAAATAATATTGGCTTCAGTTATGATGAAAAAAATGGAGATAAATTCAGAAGATTGGGACTATGGGAAAGAGATCCAAATCTTGATTCTATGATTCAATATAATACCCTTTTAGGAGGAAATTTTTATTATAAATACAATCCAAGTACAATAAGAGAGTATTCTCAATATGACAGCAAAGATTTGAGAATATCTTTTGGCGACTATGATTTCTGGGGAGATTATAGAATAAAAGCTGGATATAATATCAATGAATATGAAAGAAAACTTGATTTAATGGATGATCCTTTAAGAGAAAAAGTTGTATTTGGAAATAATAATAGAGATAAAGAGTATAATAGATTCGAAAATATAATATATAGTGATTTCAGAGAAGAAAGAGCATATATAGATTTTTACAATACTACTACTAAATTTACCTTTGCAACTGGACAGACAAAAGAAAAATTCTGGGATAGAGAAGGAATATATTACGAACCAGCTTTTTCAATTGATTCTTACAGACAATATGTAAATGAGTCTAAATTCTATGAATTTGGTGCTGAGAGAAATGAAATACCTCTTGGAGCTTTTGGACAATTAGCTCTATTTGGAGGAGTAAGATATGATAAATATGATAAGGGATATAATCCATATACAAGACATTACACAAGTGGAGAAGATTCAACTCTTAGAACACAGTTAAAACTTAATCATACAATACAGCTTTTTGATAATACAGATGATAGTGAAAGAAAAGTAGATTTTGCATTGAGTAATGATTTAAGACTTTTTTATCAAAGATATGATTATGATTCTGGAGATGTTAAATTTGGAACTGCTTACAATGATATCAGGAAAAAGACCATGAGTTCTGAAGACATCAGATTAAAAAATAAAGATAACATTTATGAAATCAAAGATACTATTAATGCAATGATAGGAAATACAGAAACAGCATATAACATTGAATACAAAAGAAGAGAAAATCCTGCTGACACAAGTGAGCTCAATGGACAGACATTTAAAAATGATATCAACTTTAAAATTGATGATAAACAGTCTTTATTGTTGAATTACGGGCAAGATAGACAATACACAAGTGAAAATGTAAGAGATAAAAACTATAATGATTTAACATTCAGAAACTATGGAATAATATATAACTATGAAGGCCATAGGTTATCTTATCAAAATCAGGGAATAGATTCTAAAATATGGGATATGAAAAATGTAGATAATGCTAAAGAAAAAATCAGAGCAAATACATATACATATCAATATTCTTTTGGAGATAATAGATTAGGATTTGATTTCAGTCAAGGTACAGATGTAAGAAGAAATTATACACTTGACCTTAAAGAAATAGATGTAGATAATAAAATCTATGGAATTTCATTTTTAGATGGTGGAGATGTAGAAAATTATTATAGAATTGCGTATGAAGATTATAAGCATAAAGAAGACGGAGCAAAAATAACTTTAACAGATGGAAGAGTTAAAAATATTAATAACTCAGATGTATTGTCATTTACTTATGAATATAGAGATAAAAGATTTACAGATGAAGAATTAAAAAAATATGCTGAGCTTGAATTTAATAAAGATTCTAATCAGCTGACACAAGCAGAGCTTTACAGAGTGAGAGATATCCTAAGAGACAGAGAGAGAAATAGTGTGAATTTCAATCTTAACAGTATAATGTATGACAGATTTAATACATTAGGAGACTATAAACGTAATTTTAAGATTCATCTTATGATGCAGAGAAATGAAGCAAGATATGATAAAACTGGAGATTTATGGGATTCATTAGAGGAAATAAGAGCCAGATTTTTCTATTCACAAAATAGAATTGGAGTAGGATATGAAGTAGAGGAAAACTCAGGATGGAACAGTGGAAGCTGGGAAAGATTGAATAGAGAACATAAAGTAAGTCTGATGACAAAAATTGGAAAACCAAGTGAAGGTTGGAATGTAAAAACTTATGCTAAGTTCTATGAAAACTTTAAAGATACATCTAATAAGAATAGAAGAAAAAGTTCACTTGATGGTCTAGGAGTAGAAATAGGTAAAGAGTTTGGATATTACGAATGGGCTGTGGCTTATGAAAGAGAGTATGACCTCAGTACAAGAGATTATGAATGGAGAGTGGCTCTTCAATTTACATTACTTGCATTCCCAGATAAACCTATATTTGGTCTTGGAGCAGATACAGATGCTAAGAAGAAAACAAGTCCTCAAACTTACTTGTTTGATGGAATAAAGCCACAAGATATAGTAGATTAAAATTTGAATGTATAATATAGGAGGAAATTATGAAAGTAGAATTACCAAGCGGAGATATAAAAGAATTTGAGGGACAAGCTAATATGTTTGAAATAGCAAAGAGTATCAGTAATTCTTTAGCAAAAAAAGCAGTAGCTGTTAAAATAGATGGAATACCAATGGATATGGCAACAATTTTAGATAGAGATGCAAAAGTGGAATTTATATCTGCTGACAGTGAAGAAGGAGAAGAAATAATAAGACATTCAACAGCTCATTTAATGGCACAAGCTGTTATTAGATTATTTCCAGGAACAAAAGTAGCAATAGGACCTGCAATTGAAAATGGTTTTTATTATGATTTTGATCCAAAAGAGCAATTTACAGAGGAAGATTTAGTAAAAATTGAAGCTGAAATGAAAAAAATAGTGAAAGAAAATGAAAAAGTTGAAAGAGTTATGATGACTAGAGAAGAGGCTATAGAACATTTTGAAAAATTAGGTGAGATATATAAAGTAGAAATCATAAAAGAAATAGCTCAAGGAGAAATTCTTTCTTTCTATAAGCAAGGAGAATTTATGGATTTATGTAGAGGACCTCATGTACCATCTACATCTTATTTAAAAGCTTTTAAATTAAAATCAGTTGCAGGAGCTTATTGGAGAGGAGACTCTAATAATAAGATGCTTCAAAGAATATATGGATTTGCCTTTTCTGATGAAGCTAAATTAAAAGCATATTTAACTCTTTTGGAAGAAGCTGAAAGAAGAGATCATAGAAAATTAGGAAAAGAGTTAGATCTATTCTTTGTAAGTGAATATGGACCAGGGTTTCCAATATTTCTTCCGAAAGGGATGGTAATTAGAAATACTCTTATAGATCTTTGGAGAAGAGAACATACTCTTGCAGGATATCAGGAAATTAGTACTCCAATAATGCTGAACAAAGAATTATGGGAAATTTCTGGACACTGGTTTAATTATAGAGAAAATATGTATACTTCCACAATAGACGAAACTGAATTTGCTATAAAACCTATGAACTGCCCAGGTGGTATTTTAGCATATAAATATCAATTGCATTCATACAAGGATTTTCCAATTAGATGTGGAGAATTGGGAACAGTTCATAGACATGAATTTTCAGGAGCTCTACATGGTCTTATGAGAGTAAGATCATTTACTCAAGATGATGCTCATATATTTATGACTCCAGATCAAATAGAAGCTGAAATCATAGGAGTAGTTGAGCTAATAGATAAATTTTACAGTAAATTATTTGGATTTGAATATCATATTGAATTATCAACTAAGCCAGAAAAAGCAATTGGATCAGATGACATATGGGAAAAAGCAGAAGCTGCACTTGCTGGAGCTCTTGACAAAATTGGAAAACCATATAAATTAAATCCTGGTGATGGAGCTTTCTATGGACCTAAATTAGATTTTAAAATAAAAGATGCTATTGGAAGAACTTGGCAATGTGGAACTGTTCAGTTAGATTTTAATCTTCCAGAAAGATTTGATATCAGTTATATTGGAGAAGATGGAGAGAAACATAGACCTGTAATGATTCATAGAGTTGTTTATGGTTCAATAGAAAGATTTATAGGGATTCTCATTGAACACTTTGCAGGAGCTTTTCCTTTATGGCTAGCACCTACTCAAGTTAAGATTTTGACTATCAATGATGAAGTGGTGCCTTATGCTAAAGAAATATTTAAAGCTCTTCAAGAAAGAGGGATCAGAGCAGAGGTTGATGATAGAACAGAATCTATTGGATATAAAATCAGAGAAGCTAATGGAAAATATAAAGTTCCTGTACAACTTATATTAGGTAAAAATGAAATTGAAAATAAAGAAGTAAATATAAGAAAATTTGGTTCTCAACAACAAGAATCTATGAAATTAGATAAATTCTTAGATATTATTGTTGATGAAGCCAAAATAAGATTTGATAAATAATTGAGTATAAAAGCCTTGACTTGTTCAAGGCTTTTATTTTTAAAATAAAATAAATTTTTTATCCTAATTATACCTAGTTATATTGAAAAAATATCATAAATATGGTAAAATTTTTAGATTGAGATACCTTTTTTATTTAATGGTGGAGGAAGAAAAGTTTATGATAAAAATATATACTGCTCCTATTGCTGGAGTGACAGATTATACATATAGAGGAATTTTAAAGGAATTTAAGCCAGATCTCTTATTTACAGAAATGGTAAGTATAAATGCTTTAGAAGTAGCATGTGAAAAGACACTTAAAGTTATTTTGAGACTTAGGGAAGGAGATTCTGTACAGCTTTTTGGTAAGGATACCAAAAAAATGGTAGAGAGTGCAAAATTTGTAGAAAGCCTTGGAGTAAAGCATATAGATATAAATTCAGGATGTCCAATGAAAAAAATAGTTAATAATGGATATGGGGCAGCTCTTATGGAACAGCCAGAATTAGTAAGAACTATGCTCTCTGAAGTTAGAAGTGCTTTAAATGATAAAACAAATCTTTCTATAAAAATCAGAGTGGGCTATAAAGAAAGTAAAAATCCAGTGGAAATAGCTAAAATAGCTCAAGAAACTGGATGTAACCATATAACTGTTCATGGAAGAACAAGGGAACAAATGTATACAGGAAAAGCTGACTGGAGCCTCATAAAAGAAGTAAAAGAAAGTATAGATATACCAGTCATAGGAAATGGAGATATATTTACAGCAGAAGATGCCAAAGAGAGAGTAGATTATTCTGGAGTAGATGGAATAATGCTGGCTAGGGGTATATTTGGAAATCCTTGGTTGATAAGGGATATTAGAGAATATTTTGAATATGGAAAAATACTCCATCCAGTAACAGATGCAGAAAAAATTGATATGGCAATTGAACACACTAAAAGAACAGAGATAGAGCATCCAGAGAGACCTTTTATTTTTGAACTTAGAAAACATTTGTGTTGGTATTTAAAAGGAATAAGAAATACTGCTGAAATAAAAGATAAAATAAATCATACAGATAACTATAACAAAATAATAGAACTTTTAAATAAAGTGAAAGATAATCTTCTTTCAGAACCAGAAATAGTAACTATGTAAGGAGTTGAGCAAGTGACTGGAGATACACCTTTAATGAGTCAATACAAAGAAATAAAAGAACAAAATAAGGATAATCTTCTTTTTTTTCGTTTAGGAGATTTTTATGAGATGTTTTTTGATGATGCAGTTATAGCTTCAAAAGAACTGGGATTGACATTGACAAGCAGAAACAGAGAAAAAGGTCAAGATGTACCTCTTGCTGGAGTTCCTTATCATTCAGTATCTTCATATATAGCTAAGTTGGTTAATAAAGGATATAAAGTAGCTATCTGTGAGCAAGTGGAAGATCCTAAAAGTGTAAAAGGAATAGTAAAAAGAGAAGTTGTAAGAGTCATAACACCAGGAACTGTTATTGACACAGATTATCTTGATGAAAAAAGTAATAATTATCTTATGGGGATAAAAATAGATGGGAATAAAGGAGCAATAGCTTATTTAGATATCACAACTGGAGAATTTAAAGCTAGTGAATTAGAAGGAGAAGATATAATATTTAAACTTCTAGGTGAAATAAACAAAACTGCTCCTAAAGAGATATTGCTAGAAGAAAAAACTTATGATAAATATTATGAAGAATTAAAAAAGCATAATACCTTATCAGATATCAATATAAGTAAAATAATTGAAAAAAGAAAGTGTGAAGATTATCTTAAAGATTATTTTAAAGTGATATCATTGGAAAGTTTTGGATTAAAAGATAAAAAAATGGCTGTTACAATATCAGCAACTGTTTTGAATTATGTAGTAGAACTGCAAAAAGGAAAAGAACTTCCTGTAAATAATATATTATATACCAGCAGTGAAAATATAATGGAGCTTAACATAACTACTCAAAAAAATCTAGATATAGTAGATAATTATAGAGAAAAAAATGGAACAGGAACACTTTTATGGGTAATAGATGAATGTATGACTTCTATGGGAAGTAGGCTTCTGAAAAAATTTATAAAAAATCCTCTTCTTGATATAGAAAAAATAAATGAGAGACAAAAAGATATATCTTTTTTTATTGAAAATGTGCTTCTTAGAGAGGAAATTAGAGAAAAATTAAAAAGTATATATGATATAGAAAGAATAATAGGAAAGCTTGTTCTTGAAACTGAAAATGGAAGAGATATGATTTCACTGAAAATTTCAATAAAAAATTCATTAGAAATATTAAAACTTTTACAAGGAAATTCAATATTCTCTATTGAAGTAAAAACCTTGATTGATATATACAACTTAATAGAAAAAACTATTGTAGATGAGCCACCTTTTTCAGTGAGAGAGGGAGGGATTATCAGACAGGGATATAATGAAATGCTCGATGAACTTCATGGATTATCAAAAGATGGAAAAGATTATATTCTTGAAATAGAAAACAGAGAGAGAGAGAGAACTGGGATAAAAGGCCTTAAGATAAAATATAATAAAGTATTTGGTTATTTTATAGAGGTAACAAGAGCTAATTCACATCTAGTTCCAACAGATTATATTAGAAAACAAACTTTAGCCAATGCAGAAAGATACATAGTGCCTGATCTGAAAGAATATGAAGAAAAAGTATTAAATGCTAAAGACAAGATAGAGAATTTGGAATATCAGTTATTTAAGGAAGTTGCTTATGAGATAAAAAGTCATAAAGAGATACTTCAAGATCTGGCATATAAGATAGCATATCTTGATGTGGCAAGCAACTTGGCCCATATAGCAATAAAAAATTCATATATTCAGCCTGAAATACATGAAGGGAAAGATATAGAAATAATTGCTGGAAGGCATCCTATAGTAGAAAAGCTTATTCCAGCAGGAGAATATGTAAAAAATAACATAGTATTTGATGATAATAAAGAAATGATAATACTTACAGGGCCAAATATGTCAGGTAAATCTACTTATATGAAACAGGTAGCTTTGATCATAATTATGGCTCATATAGGATCATATGTACCAGCAAACTATGCTAAAATAGGATTGGTAGATAAAATTTTTACAAGAATAGGAGCAAGTGATGATCTTCTTACAGGGCAGTCTACATTCATGCTTGAAATGAGTGAAGTTGCTAATATAGTAAACAGTGCAACAAACAGGTCATTTATAATACTTGATGAAATAGGGAGAGGAACCTCAACTTTTGATGGTATTTCTATAGCAACATCTATTACTGAATATATTCATGAAAGAATAGGAGCAAAGACAATATTTGCAACACATTATCATGAGCTTACTCAACTGGAAGACAAACTGGACAGAGCTGAAAATTATAGAATAGAGGTAAAAGAAAATGATAAAGAGATAGTTTTCCTAAGAGAAATAGTAAAAGGTGGAGCAGATAAATCTTATGGAATAGAGGTAGCAAGACTTGCAGGTCTACCTAAAGAAATATTGGATAGATCAAAATCTGTATTAAAAAATTTAGAAGATAGAAAACGGATAATTGAGAAAAAACTAAAAGGGGAACAGCTTATACTTTTTGGAACTCCTCAAAAAGAAGAACCAACTGAAGAGGAAAAAAATAATTTAAAAGGAAAAGAACTGACGAAAGAACAGAAAATAGTTATGAGAGTATTGGAAGAGTTAGATCTTAATGGAATGACACCTTTAGAAGCCTTGTTAAAGCTTAATGAGCTGAAAAAAATATTAAATAGGAGTTAAATATGAATAAGAAGAAAATCTATATAATTATTTTTATAGTTATAATAATATTAGGTTACTTAAATTATTTTAAAGATGAGAGTGATCCTTCTGATATAAAAAAAGCTATAGAAACAACTAATGTTATTTATGACAGTGAAGATTATCATGTTGAAGCAGACAAACAAGTAGATTATGTAGATGACAATGAAACAAATTTTGAAAGGGCAAAAGCTTTAGTAAAAGATATGGTAATAAGTGGGGATAATGTATTTATAGATAAAGTGAGAAATTTAGCATTAAAAAATAATATACTTGGAATAAGTCCAAATGGATGGAAGTTTAATACAGAAGCAGCTCATTATGATAAGCTAAAAGATGAAATAACATCTGATGTTGGAGTATCAGCAGAAAATGCTGAAAAGAAAGTAAAAGTTTCTGGAAAGAATTTTATTACTGACAGTAAAATGAGCTATATAGAATTAAAAGATGATGTAGTTTTGGAAAATGAAAAAATAAAATTAAAAGGGGATATAGGTAGATATAGCGACACTAGTAAAATAGTTACACTTTCAGGAAATATAGTTATTGATGGAACAGATAGAGAAAATGCTGAGATATCTGGAAATTTTCTTAATTTGAAATACTCAGTAGATGACAAAATTCTTGAAGCATGGGAACCTTATGATGTAACTTATGATGGAGCAAAACTTTCGGCAGGAAATTTATGGTATCAAGACAGTACAGAAGCCTTTTTGATTACAAAGAATGTAACAATAGAAACTAATGGATATAAAATTAATGTTGACAAGATACAGAGAGAGGCAAACAGCAACATAATTAAATTTTTTGGACAAATAACTGGAAGCAATGGAATATATTCTTTTTCTGGTAGGGAAGCAATTTATGATATGAATACTGGAGAATTAACTTTTTATGGAGATGTAAAAGCTACATCAACAAAGGGAGAAGAACTGACAGCAGATAAAATAGTATATAATAACAATACTAAATTTATAACTGCATATGGAGAAAAAAGAGATGCAGTATATATTTCAGATAATGGAGAATTAAGAAGTAAAGAATTTAGATATAACAATGAAACTAAAGAGCTGTTTGCAGATAAAAAATATGATTTTAAAAGTCAAAAATATGACAGTGTTGGAGATAAATTCTATTTTAATGATTTAACAAAAGATGGATATATAGTAAATGGAACTATGTATGATAAAGTTAAGAAACAAACTGCCAAAGGAAAAAGAATGGATTTTAATACAGAAACAAAGATATATATGGTGAAAGAAAATTCTGTATTTGAAAATCAAGATTATAGATTGGAAAGTAATGATATAACATATAATGGAATTACTGGAAAAGTAGAAACACCAGATAGATATAAAGTGGTATCTCTAAAAAATAATACATCTTTTACTGGAGTTGGAGCTGTATATGATGAAAATTCAGGAGAATTAGTAAGTAATGGAGTAATAAATGCTTCTGGAAGAAATTTTATTGCCAGTGGAGAAAATCTTACATATAATAATAAAGATGGAGTGGGAGAACTTCAAAGTAAAATTTCTTTTACAAATACTGAAAATGGAACAACAGTAACTGGAGATAAACTTTTATTTCAAAAAGATAATTACATGGAACTTGTAGGGAATCTTGTAATAAATAGTGAAAAAATAGTAGCAAAATCATCAAGAGGAAAGTATAATTTGAAGGAAGAAAAAGTATATATTCCTGAAAAAATAGACTTTGAAAGTCATGATAAATTAACAGCAGGAACTATGTCAAAGGGAGTATATGATGTAAAAACTTCCATATTTACTGGGGATAATTTCAAAGGGAAAAATAAAGAAAATGATATAAAGAGCGACAAAATGAAATATTATACAACTGAAAACAAGGTAGACTTTGGAAAAAATACTGTTATAGTAACTCCAGAAAGTAAATTGAGAGGAAACAGTCTTAATTATAATCTTGATACTGAAGTGGTTGTTTCTCCTGAAAAATATACAATAGATTATGGAGATTTTACTATTGTTGGAAGTGAAGGAACATTTGATAATAAGCAAGGATTATTAAAAAGTACAAATGCAGATATAACTTCTAAAACTGGAGATAGATTCAAATCAGATAAAGCAGATGGAAATCTGAAAGAGATGAGAATAGACTTTATAGGGAATGCTGATGGACATATGGTTCATCAAGGAAAACGTACAGATTTTACAGGAGATTTTGCTAGAGTATATTTCAAAAATGATGGTGGATATAAAGCAATAAGAAGTGAAATTAAAAAGAATGCAGTATTTATTCAAGAGGATAAGAGACTTCAATCTGATTATATTGAAGCAGATATAGAGAGAAATCTTATTTTTTCAAGAGATAATACAAAACTTATAGTAACTGATGCTGAAAATGGAGATACAATTGTAACTTCTGATACTGCAGAAATAGATATTGACAGAGATATGGCTACTTTAATTGGGAATGTTTATATTGAAAATAAAAATCCTGAGCAGGGAATTACAATCATTACTTCTGAAAAAGGAATTATCAGACAAAAAACTGGTATATTGGATCTTATGGGAAATGTAAAAATTGAAAATAAAGAGTCTACAATAGAAGCAGATGAAGGAACTTATAATATGAATACAAAAAAAATAAAAGCAAGAGGTCATGTATTTATAAATCATAAAAATAATTAAGGAGGAGCTAATGAGGAGTTTAGTAGCTCAGAATCTTTGTAAAAGCTATAAAAAAAGAACAGTAGTGGATAATGTCAGTCTTGAAGTAAACAAAGGGGAGATAGTAGGACTTCTTGGACCTAATGGAGCAGGAAAAACAACTACTTTCTATATGATAACTGGAATAATAAAACCTGAGAGTGGCAAAGTTTATTGTGATAATGCTGATATTACAGCTTATCCTATGTTTAAAAGGGCTAATCTTGGAATAGGATATCTAGCTCAGGAACCATCTGTTTTCAGAAATCTTACTGTAGAAGAAAATATTGCAGCAGTTCTTGAAATGAAAGGTATAGTTTCTAAAGAACAGCAAGAGATAATAGAAAAACTTATGGAAGAATTTAAACTTACTCATGTAAGAAAATCTTTAGGTTATTCATTATCTGGTGGTGAAAGAAGAAGAATAGAAATAGCCAGAACAATAGCAAATAATCCGAGTTTTATACTTTTAGATGAACCCTTTGCTGGAGTTGACCCAATAGCAGTTGAGGATATACAGCAGATAATAAGATATCTGAGAAACAGAGGATTAGGAATACTGATAACAGACCATAGTGTAAGAGAAACATTGCGTATTACAGAGAAAGCATATATAATGGCAAATGGAAAAGTTTTGATCAGTGGAACACCAGAAGAAATATCTAATGATGAGACAGCAAGAAAAATTTATTTAGGTGAAAAATTTAAATTAGATTAAATTTTAAATAGTTGGAGGAGAACATGTTAACAGGAAATCAAATTAGAAAAGAGTTTATTGAGTTTTTTGAAGCTAAACATCATAGACACTTTGAAAGTGCATCTCTTATCCCTGATGATGCAACTTTATTATTAACAGTAGCAGGAATGGTTCCTTTTAAACCATATTTTTTAGGACAGAAAGAAGCTCCATATCCAAGAGTGACAACATATCAAAAATGTATCAGAACAAATGACCTTGAAAATGTTGGAAGGACAGCAAGACATCATACATTCTTTGAAATGCTTGGAAATTTCTCTTTTGGAGATTATTTTAAAAAAGAAGCTATAGAGTGGTCTTGGGAGTTTGTTACAGAAGTATTAAAAATAGACAAGAATAAACTTTGGGTATCAGTTTTTACAACAGATGACGAAGCAGAGCAAATATGGATAGAAAAGTGTAATTTTCCAAAAGAAAGATTAGTAAGACTTGGAGAAGATGAGAACTGGTGGGCAGCAGGACCAACTGGGTCGTGTGGTCCTTGTTCAGAAATCCATGTAGATTTAGGACCAGCTTATGGTGGAGATGAAAATTCTAAACTTGGTGATGAAGGAACTGACAATCGTTTTATTGAAATATGGAATCTTGTATTTACTGAATGGAATAGAATGGAAGATGGAAGTCTTGAACCACTTCCTAAAAAAAATATAGATACTGGAGCAGGGCTTGAAAGAATAGCTGCTGTAGTTCAAGGGAAATCTAATAACTTTGAAACGGATCTTTTATTTCCATTAGTGGAAGAGGCTGTAAAACTTACTAATTCTCAATATGGAAGAGATGAGGAGGAAAATTTCTCATTAAAAGTAATAACAGATCATTCAAGAGCAGTCACTTTCTTGATTAATGATGGAGTTATTCCTTCAAATGAAGGAAGAGGTTATATTCTGAGGAGAATATTGCGAAGAGCAGTAAGACATGGAAGACTTTTAGGGCAACCAGAATTATTTTTATATAAAATGGTGGATAAAGTAGTAAGTATGATGGAAAACGCTTATCCAGACCTTAGAAATAATATTGAACACATCAAAAAAGTTGTAAGAATAGAAGAAGAAAAATTTTCTCGTACTCTTGATCAAGGTATGCAGCTGGTGAATCAAGAGATTGAAAAATTAAAAGCTGTAAATATTAATAAACTTGATGGAGAAGTTACATTTAAACTTTATGATACCTATGGTTTTCCTTATGAATTGACAGAAGAAATCTGTCAGGAAAAGGGAATAGAAGTATCTAAAGTAGAATTTGAAGCTAAAATGACTGAGCAAAAAGAAAAAGCAAGAGCTGCAAGAGAAATTGTAATGGAAAAAGGTCAGGACAGTTTTATTGAAGAATTTTATGACAGATATGGAGCAACACAATTCAGTGGTTATATAACTGTCAAAGATACAGGAAAATTATTAAGCTCAAGAGAAGGGAAAGAAAATAAAAAACTTATGATATTTGATACAACTCCATTTTATGCAGAATCTGGAGGACAAGCAGCAGATATTGGTATTATTACTGGAAATGGATTTGAAGGCAAAGTTATAGATGTTCAAAAACAAAAAGGAATATTCGTTCATAGTGTAGAAGTATTAAAGGGAGTTCCAATAGAAGGAGAAGAGTATTTTCTGGAAATTGATGAGGCTAATAGATTGGCTACAGCAAAAAATCATACAGCTACTCATTTACTTCATGAAGCATTGAGAGAAGTATTAGGATCTCATGTTCAACAGGCTGGATCTTTTGTAAATGGAGAAAGATTAAGATTTGATTTTAATCACTATGAGGCTATGACTACTGAAGAAATCGAAAAAGTAGAAGAGTTGGTAAACGAAAAGATAGCTGAAGCCATAGATGTAAAAATAGCTGATATGAGTATGGATGAAGCTAAAAAAGCTGGAGCTACAGCATTATTTGGAGATAAATATGGAGATGTGGTAAGAGTAGTGTGTGTAGAAGGTTTTTCTGTAGAACTCTGTGGAGGAACTCATATAGATAACATAGGAAAAATAGGGTTATTCAAAATAGAAAGTGAAGCAGGAATAGCAGCTGGAATCAGAAGAATTGAAGCTGTAACTGGAAAGGGGGCATATAAACTAGTCAAAGATATAGAAACCCTTCTAAAAAGTGTAGAAAAAACTGTGAAAGCTGATGAAGTAAATCTTTTAGACAGAATTGAAAAAATGGTAGAAACTATTAAAGAAAATGGGAAAGAATTGGAAGATTTAAAAAGTAAATTTACCCAGATAGAAGCACAGGCTTTAGCTGAAAACTCTGAAATAATTAATGGAACAACAGTTATTATGAAAACTTTTAAAACTAGAACAGCTGATGATTTAAGGAAAATGATTGATTATATAAAAGATAAAATGACTAATACTGTTGTAGTTTTAGCATCTGGTGCAGATAAAGCTATATTTGCTGCTGGCGTAACTAAGGAACTCACTTCAAAAGTAAAAGCTGGAAATTTAGTAAAAGAAGCAGCTGTAATTACTGGTGGAAATGGTGGAGGAAGACCTGATTTTGCTCAAGCTGGAGGAAAGGATGTAACTAAAATACAAGAAGCAATGAATGCAGTAAGAGAAATTTTGAAAAATTCTTTATAAGAGGTAATGAATGTATAAAAAGTATATTTCTCTGGATGTAGGAGATGTGAGGATAGGAGTAGCAAAATCAGATATAATGGGAATAGTTGCTACTCCCCTTGAAGTGATAGACAGAAAAAAAACAAAAGCAGTAAAAAGAATTAAAGAACTTTGTATTGAAGAAAATACAAAAGCATTGGTAGTGGGTATTCCTAAAAGTCTGGATGGGACTGAAAAGAGACAGGCAGAGAAAGTCAGAGAGTTTATAGCTAAATTGAACAAAGAGATTGAAGGCTTGGAAATAATAGAAGTTGATGAAAGGCTTACCACTGTATCAGCGGATAGAATGTTGAATGAATCAAGTAAAAAAGGCGCTTTGGAAAAAAGAAAGATAGTTGATAAAATAGCAGCTGCTATAATACTTCAAACTTTCTTAGATACAAAAAAGATAAACTAATATTTTGGAGGAGAAATGGGATCGAAATTATTGATGAGATTGTCTCTTGTTATAGTTGTGGTAATAGGAGCCATATGGCTTAGCTTTTTTAAACCAACTAAACTTGGGCTGGACTTAAAAGGTGGAGTGTATGTAGTATTGGAAGCTGTACCAGATGAAGGGGTAACTCTTGATGATGCAGCAATGAACAGACTTATTGAAGTCTTGGATAGAAGAATAAATGGATTAGGAGTTGCAGAGTCACTTGTTCAAAAAGCTGGAAGTAATAGGGTAATTATAGAGCTACCAGGAATAAGTAATACAGAAGATGCTATAAATATGATAGGAAAAACAGCATTGTTAGAATTTAAAATTGAGAATCCAGATGGAACTCTTGGAGAAACTCTTCTTACAGGAGGAGCATTAAAAAAGGCAGATGTATCTTATGATAACTTAGGAAGACCTCAAATTCAATTTGAAATGAATCAAGAGGGAGCAATAAGATTTGCTGAAATTACAAGAAATAATATAGGGAAAAAACTTGCTATCACATTGGACGGAAAGGTACAGACAGCTCCTATGATTAATTCAGAAATACCAAGTGGAAACGGAGTAATCACAGGAAATTATACTGTTGAAGAAGCAAAAGCAACTGCAACATTATTAAATGCAGGAGCCCTTCCAGTAAAAGCTGAAATAATAGAGACAAGAACTGTAGGAGCTTCTCTAGGAGATGAATCTATAGCTCAAAGTAAACAGGCAGCAATATTTGCAATGATACTTATAGGTGTTTTTATGATAATATTTTATAGACTTCCTGGAATAGTGGCAAATATAGCATTGATAATATTTGGACTTATAACTTTTGGATGTCTTAATTTTATAGATGCAACATTGACTCTTCCTGGTATAGCAGGACTTATTTTATCAGCAGGTATGGCAGTTGATGCAAATGTTATTATCTTTGAGAGAATAAAAGAAGAACTTAAACTGGGAAATACTATACGTAATTCAATAGATGCAGGATTCAGCAAGGGATTTGTAGCTATCTTTGACTCGAATCTTACAACATTGATAATAACTGTTATTCTTTTTACTTTTGGAACTGGTCCTGTAAAAGGATTTGCTGTAACACTAACAATAGGTACACTGGCATCTATGTTCACAGCTATCACAATTACAAAAATACTTTTACTTACTTTCATCACAGTATTTAATTTAAGCAGACCAGAATTATTCGGAGTTAGGGGGAAAACAGCATGCAAATAGAAATTATAAAAAATAGTAAAAAATTTGTAGGATTGTCATTAATTATTGTTGTTCTTTCTCTTGGAGCTTTTTTTATAAAAGGACTTAATTATGGTATCGACTTTTCTGGAGGAAATTTATTCCAATTGAGATTTGAAAAGCCAATAACATTGAATGATATTAATAATAATCTAGATGAAGTTTCTAAAGATGTAAATCAGGTAAATCCTAATAGCAGAAAAGTACAAATTTCTGAAGACAACACTGTTATTATAAGAACTCCTGAACTTACTGAAACAGAAAAGACTGAAGTTTTGAACAGTTTAAGAAAAATTGGAATTTTTGATATAAATAAAGAAGAAAAAGTAGGAGCAAGTGTAGGAGAAGAATTGAAAAGTTCAGCATTATATGCATTATTGATAGGAGCTTTTCTTATAATTCTTTACATAACTTTTAGATTTGAATTTACATTTGCAGTAGCAGCAGTAGCAGCATTATTTCATGATCTTATTATAGCTATTGGAGTAATTTCGCTTTTAGGTTATGAGGTAGATACGCCATTTATAGCAGCAATATTAACTATACTTGGATATTCTATTAATGATACAATAGTTGTATTTGATAGAATAAGAGAAAATTTAAAACGTAAAAATAAAGGTTCATTAGAAGATTGTTTAAATAAAAGTGTAAACCAAGTAATGATAAGATCTATTAATACATCTGTAACTACTTTATTTGCAATTATTGCTATACTTGTTTTTGGTGGAGACAGCTTAAAAACATTTATAGTTACTCTTTTAATTGGTATTCTTGCAGGAACTTACAGTTCAGTATTTATTGCAACACCATTGGTATATTTTCTGGATAAAAATAAAAAAGGATCAAATAAAGGACTGCGAAGTTTAGGAGAAGAAAAAAAGAAAGAGTCAAAGGATGAAGAAAAAATATTAGTTTAATAATAAAATATAATATATAATATAAGAGGGCAACTGAGAATGAAAAAGTTTAAAGTCGCCCTCTATGAATTTAAATCATAATAAAAAGGGAGCATAGAAAAAATGAGAGCTTGGTTAGAAATCGATATGGATAATTTAAAATATAATTTAGATAAAATTAAAGAATTAGTCCATGGCACGAATGTATTAGGGGTTATAAAAGCTAATAGTTATGGATTCGGAGCTATCGAAACTGCTAAAGAGCTTTCAAAACATGGAGTAGAGATTTTTGGAGTAGCTTCTCTGGAAGAAGCAATGGAGTTAAGAGAAGGAGGAATAGAAGAAGAGATTCTTATACTAGGGGCACTTTTTAATGATGAAATAGAAATAGCAGCTGAAAAAAATTTTCAAATAACTATAAGCAGCATGAGACAGATAGAATTTTTAGAGTCTAATAAAATAGATGCTGAAATACATATAAAAATAGATACAGGAATGGGAAGATTAGGTTTTACTATTGAAAAGGGAAAAGAAGCTGTAGATTATTGTATAGAGAGAGGATTAAAAGTAGCCGGTATTTATTCACATCTTTCTGATGCAGATGGAATGAGTGATGAAGCATGTAATTATACTAAAGAGCAGATAAATAAATTCAAAATATTTGAAAAGTATAAAACAATAAAGTATATACATATTTTAAATAGTGGTGGAATACTAAGATTCAATGATGGATTTAAAGGAAATCTGGTAAGAGCTGGTATATGTATGTATGGTATGTTAGGAAATGAAAGAATACCAGAATTTAAAAGAGTTTTTACAATGAAAACAAGAATTATCTTTATAAGAACACTTGAAGAGGACTCATATATATCATATGGAAGAACTGTAAAATTAAAAAAAGGAGAAACCTTTGCTACTCTTGCCATAGGATATGCAGATGGTATGAAAAAAGAATTTTCTAATAAAACCTATGCTTTAATCGAAGGGGAGAAATGTCCAATAGTTGGGGAGATATGTATGGATATGTGTATGGTAAAAATACCAGAATCAATTTTTAAAAAAATAAATATAGGTACTGAAGCAATTGTTATAAGAGATGATATAATAGAAGAAATAAATTCTATTCATAAGTCAACTTGGGATATATTGACTGGAATAGGAAGAAGAGTATATAGAGTCTATAAAAAAAATGGTACTCCATATTTAATAACAAGATAAAAAGGAGAACTGATGACAAAAATCGTATTAATAAGTGGGAAGGAAAAGAAAATAATAAATTTCTACCCTAATGTTTTTAAAGATGAGATAAAAACTATAATAGGAACTGTAAAAAATGGAGATATAGTAGATGTATGTTCAGCTGATATGGCTTTTGTAGGAAGAGGGTATATAACAGATTCCACATCAGCTTATGTGAGAATACTTACAACAAAAGATGAAAAAATAGATAAAAGCTTTATTCAAGAAAAAATCAGAAAAGCTTATAAAAAAAGAGAACATCTTTTTAATGAAACCAATTGTATAAGAGCTTTTTTTTCAGAAGGGGATGGAATTCCTGGATTGGTTATAGATAAATTTGATAAATATGTATCTGTGCAGTTTAGAAATTCTGGAGTGGAAACTTTCAGACAGGATATAATAAACAGCATTAAAAAAATAATTAAACCAAAGGGAATCTATGAAAGAAGTGATGTTGAAAATAGAACTCTTGAAGGGGTAGAGCAAAAAACAGGAATTATTTTTGGTGAAATACCTGAAAGAATTATTATGGAAGATAATGAAATTAAATATAATATAGATATAATTGATGGACAAAAAACTGGATTTTTCTTAGACCAAAGAGAATCAAGAAAGTTTATAAGAAAATATATCACAAAAGATACTAAGTTTTTAGATGTATTTTCAAGCAGTGGAGGATTTTCAATGGCTGCTTTGAAAGAAAATTGTAAAAAAGTAGTGGCTATAGATAAAGAATCTCATGCATTAGAGCTATGTAGAGAAAACTATGTTTTAAATGAATTTGCAGGAGATTTTGTAACTATGGAAGGAGATGCTTTTCTTTTATTAAAAACTTTAGTAGGAAGGGGAGAAAAATTTAATATAATCACTTTGGATCCCCCTTCTTTAATAAAAAGAAAGGCTGATATTCATAGAGGAAGAGATTTTTTCTTTGACCTTTGTGATAACAGTTTTAAACTTTTAAATGATGATGGAATACTTGGAGTAATAACTTGTGCGTATCATATGTCTCTTCAAGATTTGATAGAAGTAACAAGAATGGCAGCATCTAAGAATGGAAAACTTCTTCAGGTGATAGGTATAAATTATCAGCCAGAGGATCACCCATGGATACTTCATGTGCCAGAAACTTTATATTTAAAAGCTTTATGGGTAAAAATAGTAGATAATTAATAAGAAAGGTGGTAGGAATGTATTTAGATATATTAGTAGGGATTATAATAGTTTTTTCTCTTATTTATGGACTGAGAAATGGATTATTTGTTGAATTTTTAGCTATTTTTGGATTAATAGTAAATTTTATCATTGCTAAAAAATATACTCCAGCAGTAATAGAATTTTTAGGACTATCAAAAGATAAAGATCGTTATTTTGTAACATATATAATAACTTTTTGGGCAGTTTATATTTTGTTAGGTATAGTTATACACTTGGTAAGAAATGTCCTTAAAAATCAAAGTAAAGGAATAGTGACAAGAGTATTAGGTGGAGCAATTGGAATAGCGAAAGGAGTACTTCTTTCTGTTCTTATTCTTTTAATTTATAATTATTCAACAGATATGTTTACGAAGCTGAAAAAATATTCTAAAGGAAGTTATGCAAATGAGCTTTTTCTAGAAGTGGTTCCAAATATAGAAAAATATGTACCTGAAGTTTTTCAAGATAAAATAAAAGAATTAAAAAATTTGGAGTTAGTCAATAGATATGTCAATAAACTTTTTTAGGAGAAATTCATGAAAATAATAGAAAAATATATTTTAGAAGAGGTGAAAATGCCAATATTATTTGGGATCTCTTTATTTACATTTATTTTTCTCATAGATATAATAGTGGCTATGATGGAAAATATAATAGTTAAAGGGATATCAATTATTGATATAATGAGGATATTGTCATTTTATCTTCCACCTATTTTATCTCAGACTATTCCTATGGGAATATTTTTAGGAGTAATGCTGACATTTTCAAAATTTACAAGAACTAGTGAAGCAACAGCTATGAATTCTATTGGTATGGATCTTAAAGAGATAGTAAAACCTATATTTATTCTGGCAGGTATCACTACGCTTTTTATATTTTTTCTTCAAGAAAGTATAATTCCAAGATCATTTAGTAAACTCCAATATATAACTACTAAGATAGCTTATGAAAATCCTGTGTTTCAACTAAAAGAAAAAACTTTTATAGATGAGGTTGATGAATATAACCTTTATATAGATAGAATAGAAGGAAAAGATAGAATCGCTCAAGGAGTTCTTATATTTCAAAAAGATGAAGATGTGGCCTTTCCTACTGTTTTGGTGGGAAAAGAAGCTTATTGGAAAGATTCTTCAATGGTAATAACAGATTCTAAATTTTATGATTTTGATGAAGAAGGAAAAGAAAAGCTTAGAGGAGAATTTGATGATAAAAAAGTTCCTCTTACTGCTTATTTTGATGGAATAGATATTAAGGTAAAAGATATAGAAGCTATGAGTATAAGTATGCTTATTAAAGAGATGAAAGAGCTTCCTAAAAATGAAAAAATACCATTTAAAGTGGAAATAAATAGAAAACTAGCTCTACCATTATCTACAATAATGCTTTCTTTACTTGGAGTGTTTATTTCAATAGGACATCATAGAAGTGGGAAAGGAGCTAATTTTGCTTTGAGTCTTGCAGTAATATTTTCATATATAACATTTCTGAACATAGGAATGGTTATGGCTAACAGAGGCAAAATTCCTCCATTTATAGGAGTATGGACACCAAATATAATTTTATTTTTAGTGACTTTCTATTTCTATAAGAAAAAATCTAGGGGGATATAAATGAAAATAAAAATAATAGATAAGTATATAAGTAAAAATTTTATAAAATCATTTTTTCTTAGTTTAATAGCTTTTATAGGAATATTTTTAGTAAGTCAATTATTTAAAGTTATAAGATATGTAAGTGATGGACGATTTTCAGCAGATGAATCAATAATTTATATATTTACAATGATACCAAAAATATTGATAGATGTAGCACCGTTAGCAGTGCTTTTAGGCTCATTAATGACAGTGAGTTCTATGGCTTCAAATCTTGAAGTAATATCATTGAAAACAGCTGGAATAAGTTTTAAAAGAATAGTACTTTTTCCTATTCTCATTTCAGCAATAATCGCTGTAATGGTTTTTTACATAAATGATAGTCTTTATCCTTATTCAATAAGAAAAAATAGAGAGATAAAAGATGGTGAAAGAACAAAAAGAGAAATGCCAGCAGAAAAAAGAAATGCTTTTTTACGAGGAGAAAATTCTAACTATGTTTACCTTATGGGAAAAATAAATAGAGAAACTGGTTTTGGTGAAAATATAGAAATAGTTGATTTGAATGAAGAATTTAATAAAGTTGAAAGAATAATTACTGCAAAAGAAGGAAGATATAATTTTACAAAAAAAGTATGGGTACTGAAAGATGCTAGTATTTATAATGGACAAAAATTAGAAAAAGCCAAAGAAATAAAAATTTTTATGGAAGATAAATATAATGATGAACCAGATAAATTTATAACTAAAAGTGTAGAACCTAAAACCCTTACCATAAAAGAACTAAAAAAATCTGTAAGAGAAATAAAGAGTATAGGTGGGGATACAAGGGAACTTCTTGTTGAAATTGGAAACAGGTATTCTTTTCCATTTTCAAGCTTTATAATTTCATTTTTAGGTCTTTCCCTTGGAAGCAGATATGTAAGAGGAGCATCTGCAATAAGTATGGCATTATCTGTAGCCTTAGGATATGGATATTATATAGTGCAGGCTTCTTTTGAGGCTTTAAGTATAAATGGATTTTTAAACCCATTTATCAGTGGTTGGATTCCTAATGTAATCTTTTTGGGAATAGGAATGTATTTTATGTACAGAGCAGAATATTAAGAGTGGAGTGAGTAAATGAATGTAGAAATTAGAAAATTAGACAATGGTATACCTGTTTTAATGGAAAATATAGACAGTGTAAGTACTGTAAGTCTTGGAATATTTGTTAATACTGGATCAAGAAATGAATATCCAGATGAAAGTGGAGTTTCTCATTTTGTAGAACATATGATGTTTAAAGGAACAAGAACTAGGAGTGCAAAAGAAATATCAGAATTAATAGATAATGAAGGAGGATTAATAAATGCATATACAAGCAGAGATATAACTGCATACTACATACAAATGCTTTCAAGCAAAATAGATACAGGCATAGATGTGCTGTCAGATATGTTTTTAAATTCTACTTTTACACAAGAGAATCTAGATAAGGAAAGAAATGTGATTATAGAAGAAATAAGAATGTATGATGATATTCCAGAAGAGATAGTGCATGATGAAAATGTAAAGTATGCAATAACTGGAGTACAGTCAAATATAGTGTTAGGAACTATAGAGAGTCTTAATAATATAACTAGAGAAAAATTTTTGAAATATTTTGATGAACAATATGTAGCATCAAATATAGTAGTATCTGTTGCTGGAAAAATAGATTTTGATCATGTAGTAGCAGAACTGAATAAAGGTTTGGGAAAATTCAGAGACAGTAATTTTAAAAGAGATATGGATGTGTCTTTCACAATAAATCATGGTGAAAATAGAATAAAGAGAGAAACTAATCAAGTGCATCTTTGCTTCAATACAAGAGGAAACAGTCAGATAGAAGATATGAAGTATCCTGGTGCTATAATTTCAAGTGTGTTAGCTGGAAATATGAGTTCAAGATTATTTCAAAAGATAAGAGAAGAAAGAGGGCTGGCTTATTCAGTTTATAGCTATGGAACAGCATTTATAGAAGGAGGACTTTTCACTATATATGCAGGAACCACTAAAGAAAGTTATCAAGAAGTTATAGATATAATTAAAGAAGAGTTTGAAGATATAAAGAAAAATGGAATAACTTCTTATGAACTTCAAAAATCTAAAAATCAGTTTTTAAGTATGCTTACTTTCAGTCTTGAAAATAGTAAGGGAAAAATGACAAGAATGGCTAGTGCTTATATGCTTTATGGAAGAATAACTGAAATTGATGAGATAATATCAAAAATAGAGAATATAACATTAGAAGATATAAAAAAGACAGCAGAATATTTATTCCAAGAAGAATTTTATTCTTGCACAATACTTGGGGATATATAAAGGAGATTAGTAATGGAAAAAGTTATAGTAAAAGTAGTAAAAGAGGAAAATGTGTCACTTCCAAAATATGAAACATCTGGTTCAGCAGGAATGGATGTAAGAGCGAATATAGGGGAGGCAATAGTGTTAGGGTCACTAGAAAGAATATTAGTTCCAACAGGACTTAAAATTGCTATACCTGAAGGATATGAAGTACAGGTAAGACCTAGAAGCGGTTTGGCAATCAAGCATGGAATAACTCTTTTAAATACACCTGGGACTATAGATAGTGACTATAGAGGAGAATTGAAGATAATAATGGTAAATCTTAGTAAAGATGAGTATATAATAAATCCTCAAGAAAGGATAGGACAACTCATTTTAAATAAAGTTGCACAAATGGAATTGATAGAGGTAGACTCTTTAGATGAAACAGAAAGAGGAGCAGGAGGATTTGGTCATACAGGAAAATAAGGAGTAACAATATATGGGAAAAAGCAGAGATACAGCTTTAATTTTAAAAAAGATAAAAAAAATGAATAACCTTCTTCTGCTTAATGCAGTGATTATCGTTGTGATAAGTGTACTGACAATTTATAGTGCAACTATACATAAAACAACCCTTTTTTATAAAAGGGAAGCTTTTTGGGGAATAATAGGTATTTTTGTATATCTATTTTTTTCTTTTGTAGATTATAGAAAATATGCTAAGTATTATAAATTAATTTATATTTTTAATATTTTAGTTTTGCTTTCAGTATATGTATTAGGGGTAAAAAGACTTGGAGCTCAGAGATGGATAGATCTTGGTCCTATAAGTATACAGCCTTCTGAAATAGGAAAGATACTTGTTATCTTAACTTTTTCAGAATTTCTTGTTTCAAAATATAGGGATAGGTTTGTAGGATTAAAAAGTGTCTTGATATCCTTTCTTCATATTCTTCCAGTATTTGTATTAATATTAAGACAGCCTGATTTAGGAACTGCTCTTATACTTATGATGACTTATTTTGTTTTGATATTTATACATGGGATAGATTGGAAATCAATAATAATAATGATTATTACAGGAATTATATCTTTGCCAACAGCATTTTTCTTTTTTTTAAAAGATTATCAAAAACAGAGAGTGCTTACATTTTTGAATCCTGAAGCTGATCTTTTGGGAAGTGGATGGAATGTTACACAATCTATGATAGCTATTGGTTCTGGGGGCCTTTATGGGAAAGGATTTTTAAATAGTACTCAAAGTAAACTAAGATTTCTTCCAGAATCACATACAGACTTTATAGGATCAGTATTTTTAGAAGAGAGAGGCTTTGTAGGAGGTATTGTTCTATTGGGGTTGTACCTTATTTTAATTTTACAAATAGTCTATATAGCAGATACTACAGAAGATAAATATGGAAAATTAATTTGTTATGGAATAGCTTCTATATTTTTATTTCACTTGATAATAAATGTGGGTATGATAATGGGAATAATGCCAGTAACTGGAAAACCTCTTCTTTTAATGAGTTATGGAGGAACTTCACTTTTAATAAGTTTTATGATGCTTGGAATTGTTCAAAGTGTAAAGATGTACAGAGATTAGGAGTAATATGGAATACAAAGTGGATAAAGAGTTTGAAGATGTAAGGCTGGATAAGTTTCTTAGAAAAAAATATGAAGAAACACCATTAACTGAAATTTTTAAGGGAATAAGAACTGGTAAAATAAAAGTTAATGGGAAAAAAAGTAAAGAGAATTACAGGCTTCAACTCAATGATGAGATAAAAGTTTTTTTTAAAAGTGGAGAAACTAAAGAAGAAAAATTATTAGAGATTGAAGATAAAGAGATTGAAAAAATAAAAAAATCTATTGTTTATGAAGATGAGAATATTCTTATTTTTAATAAGAAAAGTAATATGGTTATGCATAAAGGAAGTGGTTATGATTTTGGAATATCAGAAATTTTAAAAGGATATTTAAAAAATTCTAACTTTAACTTTGTAAATAGGATAGACAAGGCAACTTCTGGGTTAATCATAGGTGCTAAATCTTTAGTAACAGCTAGAGAATTGGCTGAAGAGATAAGAAATAAAAATATAAAAAAGAAATATTATATTCTTGTAGAAGGAATAATAAAGAATAAGGAATTTACTATAAAAAGTTATTTAAAAAAAATAGAGGATAAAGTTATAGAAGTAAAAGAGTTTGAAGAAGGAGCAAAGGAAAGTATAAGTTACTTTAAAGTAAAAAAATATGGAAAAGAGTGTACATTACTTGAAGGAACTCTTGGAAGTGGAAGAACGCATCAATTGAGAGTTCAATTATCTAATATGGGAAATGCAATAATAGGTGACACTAAATATGGAAAAGGAAAAGAGAAAATTATGTATCTATTTTCTCACTACTTAAAAATAAAAAAATATGGAATAGAAATAGATCTTCCTATTCCAGATGAATATATTAAAAGACTTGGTAGTAATTAAATTTTAACATAGGAGGAAGGAAAATGTCACAAAATAATGGTATTTTAGAAGGAATGTTTAAAATATCTGAAAGAGGAAGTACAGTAAAGCAAGAAGTTATTGGAGGAGTGACTACATTCCTTGCAATGTCTTACATCATTTTTGTTAATCCATCTATATTAGGAGATGCTGGAATGAATGTGGGAGCTTTGATAACAGTAACTTGTCTGGCTTCAGCACTAGCAACTTTATTATCTGGAATTTGGGCAAATACGCCATTTGCACTGGCTCCTGGAATGGGATTAAATGCATTCTTTACTTATACTTTGGTATTAGGTAAAGGGGTACCTTGGGAAACAGCTCTTGGTATTGTGTTTATCTCTGGATTCTTTTTTCTTTTACTTTCAATTGGGGGAATAAGAGAGAGAATTGCAAATGCCATACCCCTACCATTGAAAATAGCAGTAGGTGGAGGAATTGGAATGTTTATTACTTTAATAGGACTTAAAAATCTGGGATTAGTAGTGGCAAGTCCTGCAACACTAGTAGCTTTAGGACCTATAACAGTTCCTGTAATAATAGGAATAGTTGGACTTATTGTAGCTATGGTATTGGAAATAGAACAGGTAAAAGGTGGGATTCTTATAGGTATAATGGTTTCTACTATTCTAGCTTTTATAACTGGAAATGTGGATATACCTAGCAGAATAGTATCTTTACCTCCAAGTATTGCACCAATAGCTATGAAATTAGATATACTATCGGCTATGAAGCTTTCTCTAATAGGACCAATATTTTCTTTTATGTTTGTTGACTTATTTGATACACTGGGAACTCTTATTTCTTGTTCTAAACAAATGGGAATGGTAGATGAGAAAGGACATATTAAAGGGCTTGGAAGAATGCTTTATACGGATGTAAGTGCAACAATATTTGGATCTATGCTGGGGACAAGTACAGTAACTACTTTTGTTGAATCAGCAGCAGGTGTAGCTGTTGGGGCTAGAACTGGATTAGCTTCAGTTGTTACAGCGATAATGTTTATAGGAGCACTGTTCTTTTCACCAATAGTAGGAGTAGTTCCTGCATATGCAACTGCACCAGCTCTTATTATAGTTGGTGGGTATATGTTTAAAAATGTGAAAGACTTAGATTTTTCAGATATGAAATCACTATTTTCAGCATTTATTATAATAATAATGATGCCGTTAACATACAGTATAAGTATTGGGTTAAGTTTAGGTTTTCTAACTTATATAATTCTTCATTTAGTGACTGGTGATTTTAAAAAATTAAATGCTACATTATTATTTATAGGAGCACTTTGTCTGCTTAATCTTATGGTATAAAATAAAGGATAAAGAAAAAATCTCTCTTAGAAAAATCCTAAGAGAGATTTTTTTAATTAAAATGATATAAAGAGCTGTATTTTTTTAAGAAAATATTTAAATATATACGTAATAAATACTTTATATATAAAAACAGAACAAAGAAATAAAAAAAATAACTTGAAATAATTTTTATTAAGTGGTATAAGATAGTTAATAGTTAAATAACTTAATTATTAATATAAAAAAGTATTGGGGGGATAAATTTGGATATTGTAAAATTGATAATCATATTTACAGGGATAGTATTCTTCATAAAATTAAAGAAGCCATTATATATTTCTATATTAGTAGGAGCAATTATAAGCATTATTCTTTATAGGATTCCTGTAATAACTTCATTGCAACTTGCTTTTAAGTCCTGTACCAGCCGAGATACGATATCTTTGGTACTTGCATTTTATACAATAACATATGTCCAAAGAATGATGGAAAAAAGGGGACATTTATTATTAGCTGAAAAATCTTTAGATAATATATTTAACAGTCGACGAATAAATGCAATGATAGCACCATTTGTTATAGGATTGCTTCCATCAGCTGGTGCTGTACTTATAGCAGCGCCAATAGTCCAAAATGCCAGTGGCAACTATTTAACAAGAGAAGAACAGACATTTGTAACAAGTTACTACAGACATATATCAGAAGCTTTTCTTCCAACATACTCATCAATACTTCTGGCTCTTGATTTATCAGGAGTGGATATGACAAAATTTGTTGTTGGAATGCTTCCCATGATAGCAATATTGTTTATTCTGGGATATATCTTTTATGTAAGAAAGATACCTAAATCCACTGGAATCAGTCAATCAAAAGATAAAAAAGATGACATAATAAATCTTATAATAAGTTTATGGCCAATAGCAGTAACTATAACAATAATACTGACCTTGAAAATTCCAGTATATATGGCAGTGATACCAGTAATAATAGTTTCAGCTATATTGAACAGATTTTCGATAGATGAACTTATTCCCATGATAAAAACAGCATTTGAAACAAAATTAATAGTAAGCACAGTAATGATAATGATATTTAAAGAACTCCTTACTTTTACAGGAGTAATAGGAAGGTTACCTGAATATTTTGAAAAACTTCCAATACACCCAGCAATAATATTTTCTTTAATTTTTGTAATAGGAACTTTAGTAGCTGGTTCACAGGCAATAATAGCTTTGGCACTGCCACTTGCTTTTGCAACCATACCTAATGGAGGACTTGCATTGATGATACTTCTCATGTGTATGACTTATATAGCAATGCAGGTATCTCCAACTCATATATGTTTAGCAATAGTTACAGAAGCATTTGATGTCTCTTTTATAGAATTAGTCAAAAAGACCTTTCCTATATTAATTATATTTACAGCAATAACAGCAGTATACAGTTATCTGCTCTTCATGCTGACATAAATATTTTATAAAAGTTTTTATAGAGAACAAACATTTCATATTTAGAAAAAGGAGGAATAAAAATGAGTTATGACTTTACAACACTTGTATCTAGAAAAAATACTGGGGCATCAAAGTGGGAACAAATGTACAGCTGGAACCCAAATGTGGCAGATGATGTAGTACCTTTATCAGTAGCAGATATGGAATTTAAACCAGCTCCTGAAATTGTAGAAGGATTAAAAAAACATTTAGACCAAGCTATATTAGGATATACAAAAGCTTATCCAGCTTTTCTTGATTCAGTTATATCATGGATGAAGAGAAAGCATCAATACAAAGTAGAAAAAGAATGGATATTAAATACACCAGGAATAGTTAATGCTTTTTATGCAGCAGTTAATGCTTTTACAGACCCAGGTGAAGGAGTAATAATATTCAGACCTGTATACTATCCATTTTCTATGGCAATTGAAAAAAATGAGAGAAATATTGTAAATTGTCCTTTAATAGAAAAAAATGGATATTATACAATAGATTTTGAAAAATTTGATGAAATTTCAAAAGATCCTAAAAATAAACTTCTTATTTTCTGCAGTCCCCATAATCCAGTGGGAAGAGTATGGACAAAAGAAGAGCTGGAAAAAGTAGCTGAAATATCAGTAAAAAATGATTTGATTGTAGTATCAGATGAAATATGGGCAGATCTTATTATGCCAGGTTATGAACATTACATGATAGGAAGACTGGGAGGAGAAATAGAAGAGAGACTTATTACATGTACTGCCCCATCTAAAACGTTTAACCTTGCAGGGTTAGCAACATCTAGTATTATTATAAAAAATAAGGAAATAAGGGAAAAATATTCAGAAATGCTTCAGGTTATGAGAAGTGCATCTGTAAATATATTAGGATTTAAAGCGTGTGAAATTGCATACAACCAAGGAGAAAAATGGCTTGAAGAATTGATTGCTGTATTAGATATTAATCAAAAAATAGTAAAAGAATTCTTTGAGAAAAAGTTTCCTAAAATCAAGGCCAGATTAATAGAGGGAACATATCTTCAATGGTTGGATTTCAGAGCATTAGAAATAAATGATGAGGAATTGGAAGAATTTATGCATATGGATGCTCAGTTTTTTACTGATGAAGGATATATCTTTGGAAAAGAAGGAAGTGGATATGAGAGAATAAATCTAGCAGCTCCTACTTGGGTAATAGAAGCTGAACTAGAAAGACTTGGAAAAGCATTAGAAAAGATCTATAAATAAATTTAGGGATAATTATTTATAGAAAAATCAGAGTGTATTAAGAATAAAAATATTTAGGGATAATATCATAGTTTTTATGGGTTAGAAAATTATGATGTTAAAGTGAGGGAAGGGAAAAAAGCAGCTTATTAATATTTTTTCAATAAATTATTTGGAGGTATAAAAATGAGCAATCTGACTTCAACAAAAGAACTAAAAAGAACGCTTGGATTTTGGGATTTGATGGGAGCATCTGTGGGGCAGATAATAGGAGCAGGAATAATGTCTTTGACTGGGGTAGCAATAGGAATGACTGGAAGATCAGCACCTTTGGCATTTGTACTATCAGCAGTTATGGTACTTATTTCATGGTATCCTTTAACTCTTATCAACACTACTGCAAGATTTAGAGGTGGACAGTACTCAATAATCGGTTCACTTCTTGGAGAAAAATATACTGGGGCCTACATAATAATATTTATTTTAACAAATATATCATTATCAATGTATTGTTTATCATTTGCAGATTATGCATTACCATTCCTGCCATTTCTACCAAGAAAACTTTTAGCTGTTGGTATTTTAGTAATATTGTATGGATTAAATTTTTTAGGAATAGATAAATTTGCTAAATTTCAAAATATTATAGTTGTTTCCTTGGTAGTTGCACTTACTACATTTACAGTTTATGGATTTGGAAAAATAGATCCTAATTATATGGACCCTGCAAGTTTTATGACAGGTGGATGGCTAGGACTTCTTAGAGCTACAGCACAATTAACTTTTGCAACAGGTGGTGCACAAGTAATAGCAAATCTATCTGGAGAGGCTAAGAATCCAACTAGAGATATTCCTAGAGTTATGGTAACATCTACTCTTGCAGTTGCTGTTCTTTATGGATTTATGGCAACAGTAGCAGCTGGGGTATTTCCAGTATCTCATGTGGCTAATGAGCCTCTTACTCACGTAGCTAAAGAAATACTTCCAAAACAACTTTATGTATTCTTTATTGTAGGTGGAGCATGGGCAGCTCTTATTTCAACTTTAAATTCACAGCTTGCTTCTGCAACAAAACCGTTGATGCAAGCAGCAAATGATGGGTGGATTCCAGCAAAGCTTGCAACATTGCATAGAAATTATAAAACACCAATGTATCTATTAACAATATTCTTTTTTGTAGGATTATTGCCAATAGTTTTCAATTTAAATATAAGTATAATATCGAAGATAGTAACAACTGTACAAAGTGTTACAAATTCTATGATAGCTCTTTGTTTATTGAGTGTAGCTAAAAAACTACCTAAACAATGGGAAAATTCTCCATTACATATAAAAGAAGGTGCTGTAAAAGCTTTGGTTACAGCAGCAGTAATGATATTTATATTACAAGCTATATTGCTTGGAACAAGCTTATCAATACCACTGCTTATAGGAAATGGATGTGTTATAGTTTTTGCTTTTACATATGCTAATCTAAGATATAAAAGTGGAAAAATAAAATGTGATATAAGTTATGAAACTGAAGAAGAAAAAGAGAAGGAAAAAAATGAAGAATAAAAATATAAAATGATTCAATGTGGAGTGATACTATGATAGTAAGAAAAAATGAATTTCTTGAAAATTTTACATATGATACAGCATATGAGATAAGAAAGGATTATTTTAAAAGTAAAGGAAATAAAATAGGAGTATTAGCTTTTTTGAGATATTATGGCTGTACAATATGCCAATTAGATATCATGGAATTTAATAAATTATATGAAAAATTTGAAGAAATGGGAGCTGATGTCAAGATAGTATTACAGTCTACACCTAAGATTGTAAAAGAAGCTGATGAAAAAATAAAGTTAAAATTTGAAATAATATGTGATCCTAAACAGGAATTATATGAAAAGTTTGAAATAAAAGGAGCAGAGTCTTTAGAGGCTCTGAAATCAGGAAAGATAATAGAAAAAGTTTCAGAAGCAAAAAAATTAGGATTATCACATGGTGAGTATGAAGGAAATGAGCTTCAGCTTCCAGCAGTATTCATTATAGATGAAAATAATAAAGTGTTATATTCACATTATGCAGAAGATGGAGCCGATATTCCTAGAGCAAAGGAAGTATTAGATATAATATATGAGTATATTAGTAAAAAATAATAGAGCCTCCAAGTCATAATATCCTAAAAAACAGGCCTGAAATATTTCAGGTCTGTTTTTCATATAAATTATTCCTTTTTTTCTCTTTTTTCTTCTCCCTCTAATAAAATAGAGGTATATTCTTCAAGAATATTATCAAAAGTAATCAAATCATCAACAGAAAATTTTTCTAAAAGTGATTTGTTAGTTTTTACTATATCAATGTTATCATATCTTTTATGAGCAAGAGCAAAATCTTTGGCTTTATCATAAGGATAGAGATAAAAGAATTTAGCATCATCTTTAGAATTTACTCTATAAATATATTCTTTTTTTAGTAAACTCTTTATAGTTTGAGATATGGCACTTCTAGTTTTTTTCCATTTTTTTGATAACTCAGTAACTGTAATTCCTTCATAATCAACTATATCTGTAAGTATATGAGCTTCTGTCATGGAAAGTTCTTCTCCAGTACCATAATCTCTTTTTTCATTCATATAATTTGTATAGGCAATAACAAAATTATATAATATTTCTGACTTTTTATTTAGAGATTTAAATCTTCTGTTTACTATCTCTTCACTTTCATCCATGCTGACCCATTTATCAATGATTTCATCATAATATAAGTTCTTATGATTTTCCAAATCTGAACCTCCAATACATATAATTTCTTATGTATATATTATATCACAGCATTATTTATATTCAAATTCTATTTAAAAGATAAACTATACCTAAAATATTCATATTTTTTAGGAATATATTATTTTTATTATATTTATATTTAAATATTTTTAGCAAAAAAGTCTTTAAAAGAAAATACTTTTTAATTTGTATAGGAAAATTGTAACTGCAAGAAGGTCAGCACTTCCTCCTGGACTTATTCTTTCTTTTATGTAAGTTTTTTCCATATTTTCAGCAGTTTGTCTCCCTAATTCACTATAGATTCCTCCAGCAGCAAAAAATTCCTCAGCCTCTCTTTTTACTCGACGAAGCATATGGATATCATGCCTGTGAACAATAGTACTGTCCATTACTTTTCCTATAAGGAAAATAAGTGTTTGAAGAAAGGCAAGATTGATATCACTATTTTTTTTCAATGAATCTTCCAGAATATTAAGGGAACCATTAAAAATTATATCAAGTCCTTCTCTGACTTCACCTCTTACTCCAGTAAAACCATAATTTTTGTATAATTTTTCTCCATGAGTAAGGTCAGTTTTATTTTTTATATTTTCAAAATCTTTTAATATATCTTTACACATATTTTTTATCATAGGTTGAATATCATTAAAAGAAGCTCCTTCATATAATACTCTTGCTGTGGTTACTACTACTATTCCAAGGAGAAAAATCATTCCTTTGTGAGTATTTATATTTTCAGTAGCTTCAAACATTATTTTTTCAGTTTCTATTCCTATTTTTCTTGTTCTAAGGAAAGCTTTTTCAAGTGTAAGATAAGAGTATGAAATTCTTGCCATCTTTTCAAATCCTTCTTTAATAGCAAAGGAACTTTTTAAAAAAGTAAAAAAATCCATATCATCATGTGATCCCTGTGTAAGAGGAGAAACTAAACCAAAAGATGGAGCAGTAGCAGCTTCAAATATCATAGCTTCAACAGCAATATCTCCAAGTTTCTTTATTGTTTTTTCTTTTTTTATAACATAATTATTATATTCTATATACTTTTTCATAAGAACATTTTTTATTTCTTGATGGGAATGTTTCATTGATCTTCCACATATAAAAGCAATGTCGTCACATATGAGGCACTTTCTCTTCTTATACCCAAACTGACTCCTTGAAAGCCCATTTCCATCTATATCATAAACATCTATATCCAAACATCTTCCTAAAATATGATTTTCCTCAAAATAAATGGTAGATTCTTTTATATTTTCAGCTTTTTCATCTATTATAAAAAGATATATTTTCCCTTCAAGGTTTTTTAAAATTTCTTTATATACTATTTTTTCTGAAAAGTATTCTTCCATTTCTTCAGCAGCTATATCAACTATACTCAAAGATAGAGGTTCAAGTTTATTTTCACCTGGGTAATTAGTTCTTACAGCAACAAGAGGAAGAGAATATTTTTTAATAAGTGAGTTTTGAAGTTCAACTCTTTTTTCTCTAAGTTCTAAAAAGTTATTTAAGTCAAACATTAAATTAATGAGGAGAGTTGCTGTTTTTAAGCTTCTCTTCTATCTCCTTTCCTTCTGGGCTTATTAAAAAATTGAAAGTTGTAGAAGGAACGAATTCTTTTAGTTCTTCAATTTTTCCTTCTTTAAGCTTTTCTCTAACAATAGAGGCACTAATAGCTGTATGATGAAGTTCTTTTCTAGGCACAAGAATAACTTCCATTCCATATTTTGGAAGTATTTTCATTAAAGCATCATTATATTTTTTAGTTACAGGACAATAAGGCTCTTCACCTATATATCTTTTACTTATACCAAGTTTTTCTCCAAATTGCTTTCCAGCTATAGTAGCATCTAATTTTGTATATTCCATAAGAGAATCATCTTCTTTACGTAAAAAATAGTTGGGAAAAGTAGCTGAAGAAATTATGTATTCAGTTCCAGGAATTACTTTTACATTAGGAAGATGAGCAGTTCCTTTTTTTACAAGCTCATATCTTATTATAAAAGGAAAAATAGATTTATCTTCTTGAACTACAAATATAAGAACCTCTTCATTTTCAGAAGCAGCTTTTTCTATAAGAAACTGATGCCCATAAGTAAAAGGATTGCAGTTCATAACAAGCATTGCTTTTTGGGTTTCTTTTTTTATCTTAAAATCTTTTTTTATCTTATTTATAGTTTTATCAATACTATTGATGCCCATTTCCATAAGAATAACCTTATCGGTATGAGCAACCTCTTTATAGCCTATTCCTAGAAATATATCCTGATTAACTGTTTTAGTAAATACCATGCTGTGCAGATATCCCTGATCGAACATTTTATTTGTAATATTTGTAAGAATAGAACCTGATATCCCTTCACCTTGATGATTTTTATCAATAGCAAAACATTTTATAATGTTTTTTCCTTTAGAAGCAGTAGCTATGATTTTCTCATTTTCTCTTATGACAACAGTATAATCAATATTTTCGTCATATTTAAGGTCAAAACCAGCTAGAAAATCTACAACTTCTTTTTTTTCAAAAGGGTTGTTTAAATTAACTTTTTCAATATTCATAGTATTTCTCTCCTGATATAATTTTAAAATTATTCTTCATCAGATAATTTCTCTTTTGTATTCAGAAGTCTTCCTGAGATATCTTCTAAGAATGTTGAGAATACATTTTTTGATTGAGTAGTTACATCATCTCTTTCTATAACAAAAAGAGAATAAACTTTTTTGTTGTTTTCCCAAGCTCCCTTTTGAGAAGCATTTTTAAGAATAAGTTCAGAAGCATATTCAGTAAGATCAGGTAAAACTGGAGCAGCTAACCCTTTTGAATATGAATCCATATTGAGCATAAAAGAGTTAAAATTAATAGCCACTTCTTTTTTTATTTTTCCTTTCAGCAGATCTTTAGCATTTTTGTTAGCTTTTGATTGAGCAATAATAGCACCACTTGTTTCTATTTCTGCTGATCCAAGAGCAAATAATTCCTGTTCAGGATTTACTCTATTAGCCATTTGTTCCTGTAATTCTAAAGGAACTGCATTAGATTTATTAGGAATGACATTGGATAATGCACTATCTAAGCTGCTGCACCCAGTTGTTAAAATAATAAGAAACAAAAGTAGCATAAAATTTATTTTTTTCATAAAAAACCTCCTAGAGAAAAAATAATTTTTAATTTTTAAAAAAATTATTTTTGTAATTTTTAATTCGAAAATTTCCCTCTATCATTCATTTTTAAGTCGTTAGAAGATTATATATTACTATATATTTTATAATATAAAGAAAGTAAAATCAAATATTTATTGAAATAATTCAAAAAATTTTATAAAATTAATTATTAGAGAAAAGTAAACGAGGAGGAAGAAATGGGTTTTTTTTCTTTGAATAAAAAGAATTTTTCATTAAATAAAAGCAGGAAGAAATATGTGACTTTAACAGTTGAAAGCACAGAAGATCAAAAGGATATAAAACATATAGATAATAAGTCAACAGGACTGTGGGTAAAATGCCCTCAATGCCAAGAAATATTATATAAAGTTGACATAGAAGGAAACTTAAAAAAATGCAGTCATTGTGATTATTACTTTGAGATGACAGCCAGAGAAAGAATAGCTTTATTAATAGATGAAGGAACTTTTAAAGAGGAAGATTCAGGACTTGAATCTGTAAATCCACTTAATTTTCCAGGTTATGAAGAAAAAAATAGAAAAGCTAGAAATGAATGTGATATGAGAGAAGGGGTTATTTCAGGAATAGGAGATATCAATGGAATAAAAGTGAGCATTGCAGCTATGGATTTTAAATTCATGGGTGGAAGTATGGGTTCTGTAGTTGGAGAAAAAATTACAAGAGCTATGGAAAGAGGACTTCAGGAAAGAGTTCCAGTCATTGTTGTTGCTACTTCTGGTGGGGCAAGAATGCATGAGGGTATATTGTCTTTGATGCAGATGGCAAAAACTTCAGCAGCAGCAGAAAAGTTAAGAATGGAGGGAATACCTTTTATAGCTGTTCCTGTAAACCCTACTACTGGAGGAGTAACAGCTTCTTTTGCTATGCTTGGAGATATAATAGTAAGTGAACCTAAGGCTACGATTGGATTTGCAGGAAAAAGAGTTATAGAGCAAACTATTAAACAAAAACTTCCTGATGAATTCCAGACAAGTGAATTTTTACAAGAAAGCGGAATGGTTGATGTAATAACTAAAAGGGAAGACATGAAAAATACATTACATACTATTCTAAGTAATTTAATATAAACTTAGGTAGGAGGAAAAAATGGAATTTGAAAAAGAAATAATGGAAATTGAGAAAAAAATAGAGGAATTACAAAAGTTTTCCGAAGAAAAAGGTATAGATTTATCTGATGAAATAGAGAAATTCAAGAAAGCAAGAGATGAAAAACTAAGAACAATATATAAGAACCTAAGTTCATGGGATAAAGTCTTTGTTGCAAGACATCCAGAAAGACCATATACACTGGATTATATAGAAAATATTACTACTGATTTTCTAGAACTTCATGGAGATAGATTATTCAAAGATGATCATGCAATAGTTGGAGGTTTTTGTAAAATTGATGGTAAAAAAGTATTAGTTGTTGGACATCAAAAGGGAAGAACTACTGATGAGAAGATATATAGAAATTTTGGAATGGCTAATCCTGAAGGTTATAGAAAAGCGTTAAGACTTTTTAAAATGGCTGAAAGATTTTCAATTCCTATTTTAACTTTTATAGATACTCCAGGAGCATATCCAGGATTGGAAGCTGAAGAACATGGGCAAGGAGAAGCTATTGCCAGAAATCTTATGGAAATGAGTGGACTTAAAGTTCCAGTTATCTCTGTAGTCATTGGAGAAGGTGGAAGTGGAGGAGCACTTGGACTGGGAGTTTCTGATAGAATATTTATGTTGGAAAATTCAATATATTCAGTTATTTCACCAGAAGGATGTGCAGCAATATTATATAAAGACGCTTCAAGGGCCGAAGAAGCAGCAGAAAGTTTAAAAATATCTGCTCAAAGTTTATTCAGACTTGGAGTTATTGATGGTATTATAGAAGAACCTTTAGGAGGAGCTCACAGAGATCATAAATGTATAGCTCTTAACCTAAAAAATATCATTTTATCATCATTTTCTGAATTAGAAAAAATATCAGTGGAAGAACTAGTAGAAAATAGATATAATAAGTTTAGAAAGATGGGTTCTTTTATTGGGACTGAGATTTAAAGGAGATTGGTATATAATGAAAAAAATAGCAATATTGACAAGTGGTGGAGATTCTCCTGGAATGAATGCTGCTATCAGATCTGCAGCTAAAATAGCAATGAGTAAAGGAATAAAAGTATATGGGATTCAAAGAGGATATCTAGGAATGCTTAATGATGAAATTTTTCCAATGGATGACCGTTTTGTATCTGGAATAATAGACAGAGGAGGAACTCGTTTATTAACAGCAAGATGTCTTGAATTCAAGGATCCTAAATTCAGAGCTATTGCAGCACATAATCTTAAAAAAAGAGAGATAGAAGGAATAGTGGTAATTGGAGGAGATGGATCTTATCGTGGAGCTGATGCACTTTCAAAAGAGCATGCAATAAAGGTAGTAGGGATACCTGGTACAATAGATAATGACATCAAAGGAACTGATTTTACTCTTGGATTTGATACTTGTCTTAATACTATTCTTGATGCTATATCAAAAATTAGAGATACAGCTACTTCTCATGAAAGAACTATTCTTGTAGAAGTAATGGGAAGACATGCTGGGGACTTGGCTCTTCAAGCGTGTATTGCTGGTGGAGGAGATGGAGTTCTTATTCCTGAAATGGATAATCCTATTGAGCTTCTTGCTCTGCAAATAAAAGAAAGAAGAAAGCATGGAAAGCTTCATGATATAGTTTTGGTTGCTGAAGGTGTTGGAAAAGTACAAGATATAGAGGCAGCTTTAAAAGAGAGAATAACTACAGAAGTAAGAAGTGTAGTACTTGGACATGTCCAAAGAGGTGGAACACCATCTGGATTTGATAGAATGCTGGCTACAAGAATGGGAGCAAAAGCTATTGAAATTCTTGAAAATAATGAAGGTGGAGTAATGGTAGGACTTGAAAATAATAGACTTGTCACTCACCCAATATCTTATGCGTGGGATGGAGAAAGAAATTATTCTATAAATGATGACTATGAATTAGCTCTAACTTTAGCAAAATAATTTAATAGTATTGAAAATTTTTTAATATTATTATAAAATATATAAGGTAGGATAAAATTCCAATCTTTAGGGAGGAAATTATGGATAGTGTATTAGAACTTGTGAGAAAAACTAGAAGAAAAAATAAAATAAAGAGAGAAATTGAAGATAATGACAGAAAGATAAGAGATAACAGAAAAAGAGTAGAACTTCTTTTAAATCTTAAAGAGTATCTCAAACCTGAGATGAGTTATGAAGAGATAATGGACATTGTGGAAAATATGCAGTCTGATTATGAAGATAGAGTAGATGACTATATCATAAAAAATGCAGAACTAGGAAAAGAAAGAAGAGATATTAATAAAACTATAAAAGATTTGAAAAAATCTTTTAAAGAAACTGCAACAAATAATTAATTTGAGGGAAAGCTGGATAACTCCAGCTTTTTTTGTAAGGAGAGGGATTTATGGCAACTAAAAGTTTGGAAAGACTGATTGATGAATTTAATAAACTCCCTGGAATAGGGAGAAAAAGTGCAACAAGATTAGCATTCCATATTCTTGAAATGAGTGAAGAACAAGTAGAAAAATTTTCAGAAGCTATGAAAGAGGTTAAAAAAACTATAAAAAAATGTCCTGTGTGTGGAGATTTTTGTGAAAATGACTTATGTAACATATGTGCAGATGAAACAAGAGATAAAGATATAGTTTGTGTTGTGGAAGATAGCAGAGATATAATATCTTTTGAGAAAACAGGAAAATATAATGGAACTTACCATGTGTTGAATGGAAAAATAGCTCCATTAAATGGAATGACACCAGATAAGCTCAATATAAAGTCTCTTTTGGAAAGAGTGGCAGTAACAGATATAACTGAAGTTATACTTGCACTTAATCCTGATTTAGAAGGAGAAACTACTTCTCTTTATTTGACAAAATTGTTAAAACCTTTTGGAGTCAAAATAACTAAAATAGCAAGTGGAATTCCGATAGGTGGAAATATTGAGTTTGCAGATACTGCAACCATTTCCAAAGCTTTAGATGGAAGGCATGAAGTTTAAAGGAGGAAAAATGATAGAAACACCCAGAGGAAACAGAGTTCATATAGCTATATTTGGAAGGACTAATGCAGGAAAATCAAATCTGATAAATTGTTTGACTAATCAAAAAATTTCCCTTGTGTCTGAAGTAAAAGGAACTACTACAGACCCTGTATATAAGGCTATGGAGCTTTTACCAATAGGACCAGTAGTATTTATAGATACAGCTGGAATAGATGATACAAGTGTCATTGGGGCACTTAGAATTGAAAAAACCATAGAAATTTTAAATAAGATGGATATGGCTATTTTTGTAATATCTGCAGAAACTATTTTAGAAGATAAAGCTCTTTCTTATGAGCAGGGGTGGATAAAAAAAATAAAAAATAAAAGAAAACCCTTTATAACTGTTTTAAATAAAATAGATATAGTTAACGAGAAAGAAAAGTTTGAAAATGAAATAATAGAAGCAGAAAAAAAATTAGGGCTGAAATTTATTCAAATCAGCAGTGAAAATGGTTTGAATATAGATGTACTAAGAAATGAGATAATAGAAAAATCTCCTAAGTTTATTGAAGGAGAAATACTGATTGGAGATAAAATAAAAAGAGGAGATAAAATTCTTCTTGTGGTTCCACAGGATATCCAAGCTCCTAAAGGGAGATTAATACTCCCACAGGTACAAGTATTAAGAGATATATTGGATTTTGGCGGCATTCCTGTGATGACTACATTACATCAATTGGATGAAGCTTTAAAAATATTTGATGGAAAACCAGATCTTGTGATAACAGATTCACAAGTATTTAAAATAGTTGATGAAAAATTGAACAAAAATATTCCATTGACATCTTTTTCTATAATAATGGCAAGGGCGAAAGGAGATTTAAAAACTCTTTATGCAGGGGCGAAAAAGATAAATGAATTAAAGTCTGGTGATAAAGTGCTGATAGCTGAAGCCTGTACACATCATCAATTAAAAGGAGATATAGCAAGAGAGAAAATTCCAATGCTTCTTAAGAAAAAAGTTCCAGGAATTATAATAGAGAACTCTTCAGGAAAAGATTTTCCAAAAGATTTAACAAATTATTCTTTAGTTATACATTGTGGTTCTTGTATGCTTAACAGAGCAGAAACTATGAGTAGAATAGAAAAATGTTTGGATATAACAAATTTTGGACTTATAATAGCTGAACTAAATGGGATATTAGATAGAGTTGTAGATATTTTTGACTTAAAGAGGTAAAAAGTGACTAAAAAAATGATAACATGTCCTCTTGAACTTACCCAAGAGATCTTGAAGAAAAAATGGACTTCAATAATACTTTGGAGATTGAGACTAGGTTCAATGAGGATAAGGGATTTTAAAAAAGATATAAAGGGATGTAATGAAAAAATGCTCATAGAACATCTTAATGAACTTTTAAAGACAGGATTAGTAATAAAAATTGAACATGAAGATATTTATCCAAAGCATAGTGAATATCTTCTGACAGTTATGGGCTGGGAGCTTCTTCCCATACTTGAAAAAATGCAGAACTTTGGAATAAAGTATCTTTTGGATAAAAATTTAACTGAAGAAAAAATATAACTTACAAAAAAGTGAGTTATTTACATTAATTTAATATACATTTATAATCTAATCAAGAAGCAGCAAGAGGAGGTTGTAAATGAAAAAATTTATATTTATTTTAATGATTTTATTGGGGGTGAATTCTATGGGAATGACATTGGAAAGCAAGGGAATAAAAGATGGTAATATTTCTATTGAGTATGGAAAATATGGAGATAATATCATAGATGGAATGCCAACTCTTTCTATTCCTTTAAAATGGAGAGATGTGCCGAAAGGGACGAAATCTTTTGTACTTGTAATGGAAGATTATGATGCTGTACCTGTTTCAGGATTTTCATGGATACATTGGATAGCTCTGATTCCAGGAGATTATACAGAATTAAAAGAAAATGCCAGTAGAGATGACAAGAAGATTTTACAAGGAATAAACAGCTGGGTATCATCAATGGGAGGACTGGATAGAGAGAAAGCTTCATTTTATGGTGGACCTGCACCACCTGACAGAGAACATACTTATATTTTTAAATTATGTGCTTTAGATAAAGAAATAAAAATTGATGGAACATTTTATTTAAATGAAGTATATAAAGCAATGAAGGGACATATTCTTGGAAGTGCTGAATTAGAAGGAAATTATAATAACTAAAATATGAGCAAATTAAAGAAATAAAGAAGATGATTTTTAAAATCATCTTCTTTTTTGCCTTTTTTGAAAAAATATATTAAAATATAATAAACGAAAATATTCATCTACTGAAATTATATTATAAAGGAGAGCTGCTTTATGGAAAAAGTGTATGTTTTATCTGAAAAAAGATTAAATAATTTTAAAGATTCAGATATTGCAGAAAAAATACAAAAATTATGGTATGAGACAAATCTTAAAATACCTCAGGAAAAAGAAATAAGTAAGTATGGGATATATTCTGAATATGAAAGTAATTATAAAGGGGATTATACTCTTTTTATAGGTGTTGATGGAGCAGCGTCCTATAAAGAAATAATTATTGAGGAAGAAAACTATCAAGTTTTTTCTGTAGATACTTCTTCTCCATATGGAATTATAATGGCATGGGAGAAGATATGGGAAATGGAAGAAAAAGGACTTTTAAATAGAGCATACACAGTGGATTATGAGAAATATTATCCAGATGGAAAAGTAGAAATTTTTATTGCTCTAAAATAATATCTTTTCATTCTTAAAAAAATATGATAGAATAAGTTGACCGATAGGTCACTTGTGTGTTTGTATATTATTTTTTATTTTATACATAGTTGGAAATACTGGAGGGATATATATGAAAAAATTAATAATAGTAGGGATATTGACAATGTCAGCTATAGCTAATGCAAGCTGGTGGGGAAGTATGAGTGGTGGAACAAGAGCAGCTATTATAGGAGGTTCAGCACTTATATTAAATAATAGTTATCAAAATAGTGAAATAAAGCACCAGAGAGATTTAGATCAATTGGATACAAATATAAGAAGAGATTATGAAAGACAGGCAGTAGCTCAAAATGCTCGTTATAAATATGGAAATTCAGGAGTTCCTGCAAGATTAAATACTGTAACAGCTAATAATTATAGTGGAGGATACAATAATAATTATAATGGAAATTATAATAATGGATATGTTAATCAGCAAGCTACTCAGAGAAGTGGGAGAGTAGTTTACTCAGATGGAAGAACTCAAATAATAGAATTATCTGATGGAACAAGAATAACTATTAATCAATAAAAATAAATTTGACATTCTAAAAAAAATAGTGTATTCTTCTTTATAAGAAAAAATAAAAAATGGAGGTGAACAAAAATGATAAATAGATTTACTTGGTGGTGGCAAAATAGACTTCACAAATTTAATATTAGACAGGTGGATCAGGTTTTGTCATAGATGTTCATTTCAAAAAAATATATACTTTTAATTTTAGTGTGTATTTAAGGCCTGTTCCAAATGAACAGGTTTTTTTATTTTATATGAAAATAATTGTTTGTTAAGCCTTGTCTGAATCTGACAGGGCTTTTTATTTTTTAATATTTCAAGGAGGGAAAAATGAAAAAAATATTTATTTTGCTTTTAGTTATTTTATGTGCAGCATGTGGAACAGAAAAACAAAAAAAGGTAGACATAGGAATTACACAGATAGTTGAGCATCCTTCATTAGATGATGTCAGAAAAGGAGTAATAGAAGCTCTTAAAGAAAAAGGATATGGAGAGAATAAAATAAATATTAATTATAAAAATGCACAGGGAGATTTTGGAACTGCACAGGTAATAGCTCAGGAATTTAATAATACCAGTGATGTGATAATTGCTATATCTACACCAAGTGCACAAGCAGCTGTGAATAATATAAAAAATAAACCTATATTTTTTTCTGCTGTAGTTAATCCAGAAAATGCTGGGATACTTAGAAAAAATGTAACAGGAGTAAGTGATAAATCACCAGTACAAAAGCAGGTACAGCTTATAGAAAAACTTTTACCAGAAGCAAAAAATATAGGAATTGTTTATAATACAAGTGAACAGAACTCTTTTTATCTGACAGAGGAATTCACTAAAGTTGCAGAAGAAAAAGGTTATATAGTAAAGATAAAAGGAATAAGTAATATCAGTGAAATGGCTTCTGCCTTAGATACACTTCTTCCCACAATAGATGTTCTTTATACTTCAATAGATAATACAGTTGCTTCTACTTATCCTCTTATTGTTGAGAAGAGCAATAAAGCAAATAAGCCAATAATAGGAGCAACAAAAAGTTTTGCAGATCAAGGAGCACTTGCAATAGATGGGATATCTGATTATCAGGTAGGATATCAAACAGGGGAAATGGTGGCTAAATATCTAAATGGAGAGAAGATAGAAAACATTCCATATGAGGTTGTAGAAAAGTCAGAAATACATATAAATAAAGATGTTGCGAAAAAATTTGGCATAAAAGGAGAATAGTACGAACAGATTTTGAAAAATAATATTTGTGAATCCTTGTAAAATAAAGGTTTAGGAAATACAAAGTGGAACAAATAAGTATTTTAATTGTTATCTATAAGAATAATGGTTTTAATGGTATTATAACCCTATGAAATAAAAATTAGTTCATAGGGGGAATATAAAATGAAAAAAATACTTATGCTGTTAATGGGACTTTCAATAGTGGCTTTTGGAAAGGAACCAGCAAAAATAAAAATAGGAATCACTCAAATAATGGAACATCAGTCTTTGGATTCTGCCAGAGAAGGTTTTATAAAAGCACTTAAAGATGGAGGTTATGGAGAAGCGAAGATAGACTATCAAAATGCACAGGGAGATTTTGGAACTGCACAAATGATAGCTAATTCATTTGTTCAAGATGAAAAAGATATCATATTAGCAATTTCAACACCAAGTGCACAAGCAGCTTATAATGCAACTAAAAAAATTCCCATTCTTATAACAGCAGTGACAGATACTGAAAGTGCAGGATTAGTTGGAGAAAATATAACAGGAACAAGTGATGCTGCTCCAATATATAAACAGCTTGAAATAATAACAAAACTTTTACCAGAGGCTAAGAAAGTGGGAATTATTTATAATACAAGTGAACAAAATTCACAAGTTCAAGTAGCACAAGCAAAAACAGAGGCGGCAAAATTAGGATTAGAAATAGTGGAAACAGGAATTACAACAATAAATGATATGGCCATTGGTTTAGATTCTCTTCTTCCAAAAGTAGATGTACTTTATACACCTACAGATAACTTAGTAGTTGCTTCAACTCCACTTTTGTTAGAAAAAGCTAATAAAGCAGGAAAACCAGTTATAGGAAGTGTTGAAGATCAAGTAATACAGGGAGCATTAGTTACTGAAGCAATAGATTATGAAAGATTAGGGTATCAAACTGGAGAAGCTGCTGTACAAGTTTTAAATGGAACTGCACCAAATACTATTCCAATAGAAACTTTAAAAGATACTCAGTTAATAATAAATAAAAAAGCAGCAGAAAAATATAAGGTAGATCTTTCATCAAAAACTTTAGAAGGAGCTAAGCAATATTAATGATTTAATGATGAAAGAGGAGAAAAGGAGATAGAGATGTTATTAGGAACATTAGAACAAAGTTTTATTTTTGCAGTAATGGTACTGGGAGTTTATATATCATATAAAATACTGGATTTTCCAGATATGACAGTAGATGGAAGTTTTCCTTTAGGAGCAGCAGTAGCAGCAGCTTCTATAATGAAAGGATTAAATCCTGTACTGGCACTTATTTTGGCTATGGCAGCAGGAGCAGCAGCAGGTTTTATTACAGGAATGATCCATGTAAAGCTGAGAGTTACAAATCTTCTGGCTGGTATAATCGTCATGACAGGACTTTACAGCATAAATTTAAGAATAATGGGAAAATCAAATATACCTCTATTTTCAGTGAAACATCTTTTTAATGGAAATACTTCAGCTATTATTGTAGTGGCTGTTATTCTTCTTATAGTGAAATTAGTAATAGATTTTCTTTTGAAAACAAAATTTGGGTTTGCACTTAAAGCACTTGGAGATAATGAAAGTTTGATAATTTCATTGGGATTGAATGAAAAAACATTAAAAATATATGGACTTATGCTTGCAAACAGTCTTGTGGCTCTGTCAGGAGCCATACTTGCACAATACCAAGGGTTTGCTGATGTAGGAATGGGAACTGGAACTATCATTACAGGTCTGGCTTCTATAATAATTGGAGATGCACTCTTTGGAAAGAAGAAAGTAATAAAAATATCAATGATGGTAATATTAGGAACAATAATATATAGAACAATAATTGCTTTATCCTTGAAAATTGGAATGAATGCAAGTGATTTAAAACTTATAACTTCAGCACTTGTAGTAATAATAATTTTCTTGAAAGAAAAAAAACATCTGTTAAAAGGAGGGATTGTGAATGCTTAACATAAATAATGTGGAGAAAAGTTTTCAGAGTGAATTAGGAAGTATAAAAAGAGTATTTAAAGGACTAGATCTTCATGTTGAAAAAGGAGATTTTATCTCTATAATAGGAAGCAATGGAGCAGGGAAATCCACTCTTTTAGATACTATAACTGGAAATATTGTGCCTGATAGTGGAACTATAGATATAGATGGAAGAGATATTACAAATCTTCCAAGATATAAAAGAGGAAGTTTTATATCTAAAGTGTATCAAAATCCAGCAATGGGAACAGCTCCTTCTATGACAGTATTTGAAAATCTCTCAATGGCAGATAACAAAGGAAAAAGATTTGGATTTACATTGGGATTAAATAAAAAGAGAAAGGAGTATTACAGATCACTTTTAAAAGAACTTGATTTAGGTATAGAAGATCAAATGGATACAGAGGTTGGCTCATTATCTGGAGGACAAAGACAGTGTCTTGCCTTGATAATGGCTACTTTAAATAAACCTCAGGTTCTTTTATTAGATGAGCATACAGCAGCTCTTGATCCAAAAACTTCTAAGATAATAATGGATAAGACAAGAGAAATAGTAGAAAAAAATAATATATCTACTCTCATGATAACTCATAATCTTCAAGATGCAATAAATTATGGAAATAGACTCATTATGCTTCATGAAGGAGAGATATTGATAGATGTAAGAGGAAATGAAAAGAAAAACCTTACACCTGAAAAATTATTAAGAATATTCAATAAAAAAGAGGCTGGTTTAAAAGATAGCGAACTTTTTTCTGCATAACAAAATTAAATATTAAATAATCAGAAGCTAACTTAAAACTAAAGTTAGTTTCCATTTTTAATTTCAGAAAATTAATTATATCTGGTTTTCATATTTCTGCCTTTGTGGTATAATATTTAAAGATATTCTAAAAAGGAGAGCAAAGGAAGATGAAGAAAATCAGGGTTACAGTACCAGAAGATATCTGGCGTCTTATGAAAAATGATATCGAAGAATTTGGAATAAATAATAATAAACTTTGCAATTATATCCTTGAAAGATTTAAATATAATAGAAAAATGGATGTGGAAAAACTTTTAGAAACCCAAGGAAGACCATTAAAAAAAATAATTCAATTTGATTTGAATGTTTCCAATAGAGAAATATATTATGATGTATTAAAAGCTAATGAAGTAGATATAGAAGCTGAATATTTTAGAGATTTATTTGAGCTGTATACTTCTAAATTTAAATATCAAAGAGAAATTTTTATATTTGAAGACAGGGTAAAAATGATATTAGAGGGAATAAAAGATAAAAAGAAAATAAAGATAAAATACTTGAAGAGAGTATTTAATGTAGAGCCTTATTTTATAAAAAGAGAAGAAAGAGGAGATGAAAATTTTCTTTTTTGCTATGATGAAGAAAAAAAGAATTATGCTAACTTTAAATTGAAAGAATTAGAAATAATTTCTATATTAGATGAAAAAATAAAAGGTAAGGATAAAAAATATATAGAAAATATTCGTAAAAATTTTGATCCATTTTTAGGAAATGGGAATATTGTAAAAGTGAGATTGACAGAAGAAGGAGACAGTCTTTTAAAGAGTTTTACCAATTACCGTCCAAAACTTATAAAAAAAGAGGGAGATATATATTTTTTTGAAGCAGCTAATGAGAATGCTAAACTATATTTCAGACAATTCTCAAAAGAAGCAGAAATATTGGAACCTAAAAGTTTGAGAGAAGAAATAAAAAATGAATATTTGGAAGTTTTAGAATTATACAAATAAAAAATATATCAAAGCTATATTTTGAAAAGGAAAATATAGCTTTAGAAACATAGATCAGCTTGAGAATTATAAGGTTTGTTCTCAATTTGATCTTTTTTAATTAAAATAGTTTAAAAAATACATATTTTAACAGTCAAACCTTTTCTATTGACAAATTTTTCTTTTTTGATATAATGTATTATATAAAATGAGGGAAGAAAGATTTTGTTTCATTGGGAGGGATAGTTATGTTATCATTAGCTTTTGCTGAACCTAATAAAGAATTAATTATAAAAGATATAAAAGGAACAGGATGTTGCAAAGGAAAACTTCTTGAAAAAGGGTTTTGTGTAGGAAATAAAGTCTGTGTTTTAAGAGATGGAACAGATTCTATAGTTGTAAAAATAAATAGCAGTAAATATGCCCTTAATTTTGGATTAGCAAATAAAATATTTGTAGAAAATAAATAAAATATAAGCATGCAGCCTATATAGGCTGCTATTCTTTAGAAAAAATACTTTGATTTACAAAAGATTTTTATTTTTAATTATTATATATGGAGGCAGATTATGAAATTGTGTGATTTAAAAAATGGAGAGAAAGCAAAGATTGTGAAGATTGGAAAAATTGGAGAATTGAAAAAAAGATTGGTAGACATGGGAATAACTGCTGGAGAAGTAATAAAACTGGAAAGAAATGCTCCATTGGGGGATCCACAGGAATATATAATAAAATCTACAGGTATAGCAATAAGAAAAGAAGATGCTAAAAATATTGAAGTTGAAAAGATAGAGGGGTAGATAGAAGATGATAAAATTAGCTTTTACAGGAAATCCAAATGTAGGGAAATCGGCACTTATCAATGCAATAGCAGGTTCAAAGCTTAAAGTAGGAAACTGGCCTGGAGTAACAGTAGAAAAGAAAGAAGCAATATTTAACTATAAAGGAGAGGAAATAAGACTTGTTGACCTTCCAGGAGTTTATAGTTTAAGTCCATATACTTTGGAAGAAAAAATAACAAGAGATTTTATTCTTGATGAAGATCCAGATGTAGTTATTAATGTAATTGATTCTACTAATTTAGAAAGAAATCTTTATTTAACTTATCTTATAAAAGAATTAGAAAAACCAACAATTATAGCTCTAAATTTTTATGATGAATTTACTAAATTAAATTATAAATTAAATTTAGAAGAATTTCAAGAATTAATAGAGTTAAAAGCTGTTCCAGTATCTGCTTTAAAAGGTACAGGAATTGAAGATTTACTAGATTCAATAATAGAACTAGCTGCTGAAAAAGGAAAAATAAAAAAATATTCACTTCCTTTTGATGATGGAATAATGAATGCAGTAAGAGATATAGAGAAAAAGATAACTTTAGATGAAAAATTTAAAAATATACTAAAGGAATTTCCAGCTGAATACCTTGCTATAAAATTAATAGAAAGGGATAGTCATTTAATAGAAAAACTTAAAAATAGATATGATATTAATTTAAGTGGTGTCTTTGAAGAAGAAATAGTTAAAATGGAAGAAAAATATGATAATGATAGTGAAACTATTTTAGCAGAAGGAAGATATGGAGCAGTTAATGGTATACTTGCTCGTACTTTTACTACCTCTATAAAATCAAGACTTGATTTTACAGATAAAGTGGATAAAATATTATTAAATAAAGTTTTTGGACTTCCTCTATTTTTATTGATAATGGCAGGAGTGATGGGATTTGTATTTAATGGTAGTGCTCCATTTATAGATTGGGTAGATGGATTCATAAATGGATATATAGGAAAATATGTAAGAGTTCTTGTAGAAGGAACTCCAGATTGGTTAAATTCACTTATAGTAGATGGAATAATAGGAGGAGTAGGAGGAGTTCTAGTATTTGTTCCTGTTATGGTATTTCTTTATTTCTTCCTTGCAATATTAGAAGAAAGTGGATATATGTCAAGAGTAGCATTTTTAATGGATAAAATAATGAGAAAATTAGGATTAAATGGGAAAGCATTTGTTCCTATGGTAGTAGGGTTTGGATGTTCTGTTCCAGCTATCTATGCAACAAGAACGTTAGAAGATGAAAGTTCAAGAAAGATGACAGCAGCAATGGCTCCATTTATGTCATGTGGAGCAAGACTTCCTGTATATGGACTTTTTACAGCAGCTTTCTTTGGAGCTAAAGCAGGAATAATAGTTATGTCTTTGTATGTTTTAGGAATAGTTGTAGCTATTCTTGTTGGACTTGCTCTTAAGAATGTAAAAGGATTTAAAACTGATAATAAAGCTTTATTAATAGAGCTTCCACCATATAGAGTTCCAAGTTTAAAAGTCATTTTGAATTCAACTTGGATGAGAGTATCTGAATATTTAAAAAGAGCAACAACTATAATTATGGGAATTTTGATAATTTTATGGACACTTACATATTTTCCTGGAAAAGGAGATGCCAGTGTATCGTATATAGCTAAATTTGGACATGCATTTGCTCCAATAATGAGACCTACTGGTTTTGGAGATAGATGGGAAACTGTAGCAGCTATTCCACCAAGTATTGCAGCTAAAGAGATAGTAGTAGGATTTATGGCACAGGTACTTCCATTAGAGGATGCTGAAGCTGAAGAGGAAGAAGAAGCAACAACATTTGCAGAAGACACAATTGAGCAAATAAAAGGTTTAGGCGGGGCAATAAAGGATTCAGTAGTTGGAATGCTCAGCTTTGATCTAGAAGGCCTTTTTGTAACTCCTGATGAAGAAGAAATAGAAGAAGAAGGAAGAGGAATTGTACAGGCTACAGCAAATTTATGGCCAAATGATAACTTAGCTCCATTAAGAGCATATTCATTCATGGCATTCATTCTTCTTGTAGTACCATGTGTAGCAACTCTAGCAGCAATAAAACAGGAATTTGGATGGAGATATTTAGGATTTGTAGTATCAATAATGCTTATAGTACCATATGTTGTTTCAATATTGATGTTCCAAGTAGGAAGATTGTTTTTTTAATTAATTCTTTTGGGAAAGGTTTATTTTCAAAAAGAAGGAGATGAAGATAAATGAAAACTATCATATTGATAATAATAGTAGCAATTATAATTTTTTATTCTCTTAAAAGCGTTTATAAAATGCTAAAAGGAGAAAGTGGATGTGGTTGCGGCAGTTCAGGATGTAAGGGAAAAGGTTGTGGAACTGATGGAAAATGTAGTGGTCATGAACATAAATAAAAATTAAAGAAAGTATAAAATATAAGCAGGTTTGAATAGGAATTTTTATTCAGGCCTGTTTTTTATTTTTTTAAGATGAAATAAAGATAATTAATAAAAGGAAAAGAATATTTTTACTTGAAAAATCATGTGAGAATGCTATAATTAACTCATTATATAAATAACACTAAAGGAGAATTGGTATGGATAACTTAACATTTGGAGTGATAGGGGCTGTTATTGTCATAGGGCTGCTGACAGTTTTTAAATTTTCTGGAAAAAAAGAAAAAGAAGAAAATAAAGATGAAATAAGGATATATTATAGGTATGCTGGAGACATAGAATGGATTAGATATGAAATAGAGAGATATAGATTTGGTTCATTAAAATATCTTTTTAGTTGTAAAAATAAAGAAGAATCAGATTTTCAAATTATAATAACTAATACTGAAACTGATATAAGGGCAAATTTTTATGCAACAGAATTTAATTATTCTAAAAAATATTTTTTAGAACGTATTATTAAAGATTTAAAATTGACTGATGAAAAGTATGATGAATTGATGGAAAATCTAAAGGATACTTACATAGAAGATAATCATGATGGAAAAGCAATTGAAAAAATCAAAAAAAATACAGAGGAAACAAAAGAAGAAGCAGAAGGAATAATTTGATAATTATATTGACTTTTAACCCAACATAAAGTATATTGAATTTGCAAATATATTAATATTAAGAGGGAGATGATAGGAGAGAAATGAAAAAGAAACAGGTATCACTTTATTATGCACTGCTGCCAGTTATATTTCTGGTAGTAACACTTTTTTACGCTGTTCAAGTTGCTAAACTTGATGTGCATATTCCAATTTTTATCTCAGCAATCTTTGCAGCATTAGTGGCAAAAATATCTGGATGTGCAACTTGGAATGAATTGGAAGATGGTGTAGTAGACACTATAAAAATGTCTATGAGAGCTATACTGATTTTAATAATAATAGGAATGGTAATAGGAAGCTGGATACTATCAGGAGTAGTTCCAACGATGATATATTATGGATTGAAAATAATAGAACCTTCTGTATTCTTGCCAGTAACAGTAATAATATGTTCTATAGTATCTTTATCTACTGGAAGCTCATGGAGTACTGCTTCTACAGTGGGAATAGCACTGGTAGGTATAGGAGAAGGGTTAGGTCTTCCCAGACCTATAATAGCAGGAGCTATTATCTCAGGAGCGTATTTTGGAGATAAGCTTTCACCTATGTCTGATACCACAACTTTAGCACCAGCAATGGCAGGGGCTAATTTATTTGATCATATAAAACATATGCTTTATACAACAATACCATCATATATTTTAACTTTGATTGGTTTTGTAATAATTGGACTTAAAAAAACAGCTGGAGGAGAAGTAGATACAGCTCAAATAAACGAAATCTTAAATGCTCTTACAGGAGCATTTAAAATAAATCCATTGCTTTTATTGATACCTGTATTTGTTATTGGAATGGTTATAATGAAAGTTCCTGCTATTCCAGGACTATTTATAGGATCGTTGATAGGGGCAGCTACAGCAATGATTGTACAAGATTCTGGTTTGAAAGAAGCACTTTATTCACTTCATTATGGATATGTAGGTCATACTGGAATGCCAATGGTAGATGAACTTCTTACAAGAGGAGGGCTGGATTCAATGATGTGGACAGTTTCTCTTATACTTTGTGCTATGACATTTGGTGGAATAATGGAAAAATCTGGAATGCTTGGAAGAATTGCACAAGAAATATTAAAATTTGCTAATACAGATGGAAAATTAATTCTTTCAACTATACTTACTCCTATATTTGTTAATTTAGTAGCTGGGGATCAATATCTTTCAATAGTTATACCTGGAAGAATGTTTAAAGAAAGCTATGAGGAAAGAGGATTGGCTGCAAAAAACCTTTCCAGAGCTTTAGAGGACTCTGGAACGATGACATCACCTCTTGTCCCTTGGAATACGTGTGGGGCTTTTATGATGGGGGCATTGGGAGTAGGTCCATGGGTATATGTTCCATACTGCTTTTTTAATCTTATTTCTCCTGTTTTATCAATAATATATGGATTTACAGGATTTACAATTGAAAAAATAAAAAAAGAAAATAAATAATAAATAAAAGCCTAAGTAGAAATTTCTACTTAGGCTTTTTTATAAAGTTATTATAGAGTTATTTATCTCATATTTGGCTGAATCTTATTACTAGTATTTTTATAATAACATTTCAAAAAATTAAAAAATATGAGTTACTATAATAATAATTAGCTAAAATTAAAAGTTGATAAATATTTTGAAATAAGATAATTTTAGAAAATCTTCAATATTATTATCAGATAAATATACTTTAATCTTTTTAAAAGTATTTTAGAATAAATAAAAAGAGTGGCTATAGACCACTCTAGTTAATTCTTTATTTAGTTTTATTTTTCAATTTTGTAAAGAGCTTTTATTTCGAATCCTAAAAATTGTTCTGCCACTTTTTTAAATTTTTCTTTATCTCCACTAACAAAGAAATCAATTTTTCCTTTAGTATCAGAATCTGTTAGAAGATCAGAATTTTTTAAGATATTGTAAAGAGCAACAGAAGTTTCTTTTGCAGGATCAACTATACTTCCACAGAAATTTCTGGCAATATCTTCTCTCGCTATAGGATAATGTGTACATCCTAAAACAACTGTATCAACATTTCTAGGAAATTTAGAAAGATGATTTTTAATAATAGTTTCTCTATCTGCAAAAGTTTCCCAGCCTGCTTCTATCATAGGACATAATTCTGGACATCCTTCCTGATATACTTTAGCTGTCTTTGAATATTTAGCTATTTCATCAGCATAGGCATTTGAGGCAGCTGTAAATGGAGTAGATAAAACTCCAATACATTTATTTGTACTTGTTTCTACAGCTGATTTGGCTCCAGGTGATATTACACCAATGACAGGAACTGTATATTTTTCTTTTATCAATTCCAATGAAGCAGCTGTTGCAGTATTACAAGCAATAACAACAGCTTTACAATTATTCATCATGAAAAAATCCATAATATCTAAACAAAATCCTTGAATCTCTTTAGTTGTTTTTTCTCCATAAGGTGCATTGCCATTATCACCATAATATATGATATTTTCATTAGGTAACAATTCAATAATTCTTTTTAATACAGTTGTTCCTCCAACTCCTGAGTCGAAGACTCCAATGTTATAGTTTTTTTTCATGATTCAAATCCTCCTGAAATAAAAATCGTATATTAATATTTATTGAAACATGTTTATAAAGAAAGTTATTACAGCAGCATTTGTAAAGTCTATAAATAGTGCTCCTACAAGAGGAACAATAAAGAAAGCTTTTGTAGAGAAACCATTTACAGATGTAAAAGATTCCATATTAGCAATTGCTGTTGGAGTAGCTCCCATTCCAAATCCACAATGTCCTGTAACCATTACAGCAGCATCATATTTAGTTGCTATAAATGGAAGTCTCATAACATTGTATGTTATAAAGTAAGTGTAAAGAATTACAAATATTGTTTGAACAGCTAATATAATAATCATAGGGATAGCTAATTCTACAAGTTCCCATAGTTTCATTGTCATTAATGCCATTGACAAGAATACAGATAGAGATATGCTTCCAACAATGTCAATCTCTTTCATAGGAAGAGGTTTTTTTATTGAATCAGCAATATTTCTTAGTACAGCAGCAACAAGCATAGGTCCAATATATGCTGGAAGAGCTAGACCACCCTTGATTAACCATCCAGTGTGAGCTTTAACAAATGGTGGAATAGAAGCTCCAATTCCCATTGCAACAGCTATGATAATAACAGCATTCAATATTTTTTCTTCTGTTACTTCAACTTTTTCAGCTTTTAAATCAGGATCTTGAGCTTTATTATCTTCACCTTTTAAATTATGTTTTATCATAAGTCTTCTGGCAACTGGTCCACCAATTAAACATCCCATAACAAGCCCATAAGTAGCAGCTGCAAATCCAGCAGTTCTTGCTCCGACTACCCCTAATTCTTCTATTGTAGTTCCGAAAGCTCCAGCAGTACCATGTCCTCCTGTAAGAGGTACAGATCCTACTATAAGACCAAATAAAGGATTCATTCCTAGAACTTTAGATAATGTAACTCCAATTGCATCTTGGCAGATTACCAATCCAGTAGCAACTACTAAGAATATAGCAACTCCAACTCCCCCTTGAGCCAATAGCTTAAAGCTAGCCATAAACCCAACTGTAGTAAAGAATGCAATCATTAAGAAATTTTGTAGTGTTAGATCAAAATCAAATTGAAATGCATTAGTTTGACGTCCTATAAAAACAAAAATAGAAAAAATTAATCCACTAACAACAGGTGCAGGTATAAAGAATTTTTGTAAGAATTCACTTTTATTCTTTATCCATCTTCCCAAGCAAAGTAACACTGCAGCTATGGCAAGTGTTTCGGCCATATTAAATTTGTACTCAAAAAACATTTTTGAACCTCCTGAAAATATTTTTGTCATGATACCCTATATTAATAATAGTACCCTATATTTTTAAATAGTCAATAGTTAAAAAAGATATACTAAAATAATATGAAGAATATATAAAAAGAATAAGTATAGATTAATTATATTTTTTTTTATGAGTAAATAATAAAAAATATGGTTATTTTTAAATATATAGTTTTCTTTAATAGAACGTTATAGCTATAAAATAAAACAGTGATACTAAAATAGAAATAATTTTATTAGAAAAGGAAATGAAAATAATAATTATAATTCAAAAATTATATAGTAAATATTTAGAAAAAAACAAAAAAACCAAAAGTAAAAAAAACAGAAAAAAATTTTCAAATTTTCTGTTTTTTTAAATAATAAACATTTTTATTTAATTAGATAATATAGTATATTTCTAATAAAAATAAATGTTTTTTTAAAATAATAACTATAAAAAGAAGCAAAAATATAATTGACTTTTTTTCACTTTAAATATAGAATTATTTAGTTGTATATTTTTGTTTTATTGTTATATAAAATATAATGTTTCATTTTATAAAGTTTTTACATATTAAAACAATCTTTATTTGTAGATATTTTTAATTTAATAAATTATTTTTATACCATTTTTTATACAGGAAATATTTAGTGGAAAATCTGGTCCAGGTTCACCATCAATGTCAGTAACAATAGAGCTATCTTTACAAGATACTTTAACTTCAGAAGTTCTGAAATGAATAAAACTTCCAGGAATTTCAAGATGCTCACTCTTAAGAAATTGAAATAGAGATGTGAGAGTTTTTGTAAGTGTTTCACCTTTTACAATTATTATATCCAAAAGGCCATCATCTATTTCACTTTTATATGCAATATTGATATTTCCAGCTGTTCTTCCATTAAATGCAAAAAATATAAGAGCACTTCCATCATAGTTAAATTCAGAAGATTCTACAGAAATATTCATCTTTTTGAATGTAGGAAGTTCCATAATACCATTAAAATAGTATGCTAGCTTTCCAATAGTATTTTTAAGATGAGTAGGAGTTTTTTGAGAAATATCTGTAAAAAGACCATAACTGAAAACATTAATAAAGTATTTACCATTAGCAAGACCTAAATCTACACTTTTTGGAGAGCCTTTCAAAATCTTTTTACAAGACTCTTCTATATCAGAAGACATTCCAATGTGTTTAGCAAAATCATTAGCTGTTCCAACAGGAAGGATAGCAAGAGGTAGATCAATATTTTTGTTTTTTATAATATTTACAATTTGATTGATAGTACCATCTCCACCAGCAGCTAATATGTGGTCATAGTCATTATCTAAAGTAAGAAAAGCATTTTCTAATGGAGTTTCCAGACTTATTCTGAAAGGAACTATCTCTAAAGATTGTTTTTGATAAAGATGAATTATAGTATCAAGGTGTTTTAAAATTTCGTTTTCACCTGAAAAGGGGTTGTAGATAAATTTAACTTTTTTCATAGTAGAGCTCCTTTTTAACTTTTAGTGTTTGTCATATAGTTTCAGTGTAGCAGATATGTAAAAAAAATTCTAGTTATAAAATTTTGAGATATAAGTTTTAAATAATATAGTATATGGAGGTAAAATATGAAAAAAATCATAGTTGATGGAGTGTTGAGAAAAGTTATATATGATACTGAAAACAAAACATATACTAAGACAATAAAATTAAAATGGAAAAAGAAAATAAAATGTATTTTAGGTTTAAGGAAATATCCAGGAGAAAATATTAAATATATTGCTGACTTATTTCAAAAAAATGGAATTAAAACTTTCAATGTTTTGGAATACTCAAAAAATTCAGTTGTAACAAGTGAAATAGAAGGTAGAATTTTGATGGATGAACTATTGATAGCTGAAGATAAAGATAAAGGTCAAATATTAATAGAAAAATTTGTTGATATAGTTGCCAAAATAATAGACTTAGGAGTATATTATGGGGATTTTAATTTTGGTAATTTTATAGTTTCCAATGGGGAGTTGTATGCAATAGATTTAGAAGATTACAGAAAGGATTTTTTTACTAAATTCAGAAAGAAATCTGTAATGAAAAGGCTTAAAAGACAACTTTTAGAGAAAGAAGAAATTTTAGAAAAAATGAATGAATATTTTAATGGTGAAAAAATATATCACCAAATAGAAAATAGGATTAGAAAAAAATAAGTAAATATATTTTAAATATGATATAATTTCTTTAATATTAATAATAAGATTGGAGAAATTATGAATAAATTGAGAAAATTACAATTAGTAGAAAAGGATTGTTTAGACTTTTTTGTAAAAGTATGTGAAGAAAATAATCTTGAATATATATTAGACTTTGGGACCTTATTAGGAGCAGTAAGGCATGGGGGATTTATCCCATGGGATGATGATGTTGATTTAGGAATGCCCAGAGAAGATTATGAAAAATTTTTAAAAATATTTGAAAAATATAGAAGTAATGGAAGATTTTCTTTGGAAACATATAAAAGAGGAGCTTTCTATAAAATAAAAGATAATAGTCACTATATATTAAATAAAGATGAAAGCAAATCAGAAATTGACATAGATATTTTTCCTTTAGATTATTATGATGATATAAAAAAAGTAGATTTTCTTAATGGATATTTAGAATTGAGCAAGGATAGAAGTTCCATCTGGAAAAAATGGAAAACTCACTTAAAAAGAGAAATACATCTAAAAGTATTATCAAGTAGTTTTTTTAAAAAAAGATTTATTTCAAAAACAAAAGGACCATATATAGGAAGAGGTGTAGAAACTGGATTTAAGATTAAATTGAATCCTGTAGAAAGCTTTTTTCCTTTGACAGAAATTAAATTTGAAGACAGAAAATATAAAGCTCCTAAAGATTATAATAATTTTCTTACATTATTATATGGAGATTATATGACACCCCCTGAAAATCCAAAGCCTCTACATCATAAAAATATAAAAGATATAATAAAAATTAAAAAATAAATAGAAACTGCTTAAATAACTATACTTCAGAATTGAGGGATAGTTATTTTTTTATACCAAAGTTAAATGTATTAAAAAAATCGAAAATTTTTCTGGTTTTTAGATAAAAATATATCATGTAAGTGATTAAAATATGTTATAATTGTGTTGGAGATATCAAAAATATTTATATAAAATTAGAGGTAAAAATGAAAAAAATAATGTTTAGAACAGGATATTTAGGATTAGGAGCTATAGAACAATTGGCTTATGATATTGTACTTGGGTTAAGTGAGGAATATGAAATTGTATTAGCAATAGAAAATCATAAAAATAGTAGTCTTGTAGAAAAAATACCAAAGAATATAAAATATTTTTACTTGAAATCAGAAAAATTTGAAAGAAAATTAGATGAAATAAAAAAGAAAAAAGAAAATTTTTTTTATAAAATACTTTATAATTTATACCTAAAAAATGAAAAAAAAGTATGTTTAAATTCAATAAATGACTATATTTTAAAAAATGGGAAATTTGATTTATTTATTGATTATGATGGTATGGCAATGAAATATGCTGAAAAAATAAATATAAATAAAAAAATAGTATGGCAACATACAGCATTAAGTAAAGAAAAAAATTTATCACGACTAAAAAAAAGATTGTCTAAATATGATAAGGTCATATTAATTTGTGATGAAATGAAAAATATGTATGTAGAATTTTTTCCTGAACTAAAAGATAAATTTGAAAGGCTTTATAATTTTTTAGATTTAAAAAGAATAGAAAAAATGAAAGAAGATGAAACAGAATTATCTATTGAAGATAAAAAAATAATAAAAGAAAAATATTGTATAAAAGTAGCAAGATTAGATTTTCCTAAAGATTTTGATACTTTGATAGAAGCTTTCAATATTTTAAAGAAAAAAAATTTAAAAGAAAAATTATATATAATTGGAGAAGGAGAACAAAGAAAAGATATTACTAAAAAAATAAAAGAATTAAAATTAGAAGGACAAGTACTTCTTTTAGGTAAAAAAAAGAATCCTTATATATGGATGAACAATGCAGATATATTTGTGCATAGTTCTAAAAGAGAAGGTTTTGCAGCTGTATTATTAGAGGCAATGGCTTGTGGGAAAATGGTTATATCTTCTGAATGTCCTACAGGTCCTAAAGAAGTATTAGAAAATGGGAAAAATGGTGAACTTTATCCAGTAGGGGATAGTAAGTCTTTAGCACAAAAATTAGAGATATATACATTAAATCCTATATTGAAAGAAAAATATATTTTGAATGCTAATAATAGAATAAATGATTTTGAAAAAAATAAAATTTTGAAAGAATATAAAGAATTTATAGATAAAATAATTAGTTAAAAATGGAGGAGTAATGAAAATATCAGTTATTATAACTGTATATAATAGATTTGAATATGTAGAAAATATACTGAAGTGTTTGATGAAGCAGAGTATTCAACCTTATGAAGTAATTTTTACAGATGATGGGTCAAAAGAGGACTTAAAAGAAATATTAAAGAAATATAAAAATAAATGTGAATTTAAGATCAAGTATATTTATCAGGAGGATATAGGGTTTAGAAAATCAAAAGCTTGTAATAATGCTGTTATGGAAAGTAAAGGCGATTATTTGATTTTTTTGGATCAAGATGCTATTTTTCCTGATAATTTAATTGAAACTTTTATACAAAATAAAAAAGAAAATAAATTTTCTATCCTTAGAGTAATATGGTCTGAAAATGCTGAAAGAATAGATATTCAAAAAATATTAGAGAAGAACAACTGGAGATATGATGAAATAATACAAAAAGTTTCAATCAATCATTTTAAAGTATTGAAAAAATATCTTTGGAGAGATAAATATAATAATTTTAGGTATAGAATAGGACTGAGAAATAGAGGAACAGGTCTTATGGGAATAGGATTTGCTTTGTTTAAAAAAGATTATTTGGAAATAAATGGATATGATGAAGATTATAAAGGATGGGGAGGAGAAGATGCTGACCTAGGATTGAGACTTTATGCTTTAGGATTGAAATCAGTAACATTTTCTACAAAAATACCATCAATTCATATGTGTCATCCATTAGACTCTACTAAATCAGGAAATCAAAATAAAAAAATATATAGTGAAAAAAGAGAAAAAATATCAATAGAAAATTATAAGTGTGTGTATGGATTAAATAATAGAAAAGATCAAGATGGGTATATATATGAAGAAATATGATTTGAAAAATATAAATATTGAAGAATATAAAATATATTTTTATAAAGAAAAGTATTTAGAAATTGGAAGAAAAATTTTGAATAACGAATATAAGATTTTAGAAAAATATAAAAATGACAATAGAACTTTTGTTGCATTGATTGAAATAGAAAATAAAAAGTATGTGTTAAAAATACCTAAAAATGAATATAAAAAAACTTGGAAAAGATTTCTTACTCTATTTAAGAAAGGAGAAGTATTATTAAGTCTGATAAATATAAGAAGTGCTAGAGATAGAGGTTTGAGAGAAGTAATGGATATATATTTAGCAGGAGAGAAGAGAAAAAATGGAATGATTTCAGATTCCTTTTTTTTATCAGAATATATAGAAGGAAAAATTTGTCTAGAGAATAATAAAGTTGAAAAAATACTAGAATTGACAAAAAAAATGCATAAACTTGGCTTGTACCATGGAGATTGTAATCCTTATAATTTTTTATTTACTAAAGATGGGACAAGAATAGTAGATACAAAATGCAAAAAAATGCTATTTGGAAATTATAAAGCACACTATGATATGCTTACTCTAAATAAATATTTAAAAAATTTAAAATATATTTATAATAAAAATATATTTTATTATATAGCATTGATTATAAAATGGAAATAGGAGAAAAAATGGAAATAAAAATTAGTGTGATAATCCCAGTTTATAATACAGAAAAATATTTAGAAAAATGCTTAAATTCTGTTTTGAAACAAACTTTGAAAGAAATAGAAATAATAATAATAAATGATGGGAGTCAGGACCAAAGTGAAAAAATATTAGAAAGATATAATGTAGATCAAAGAATAATTGTTATTAACAAGAGTAATGAAGGAGTAAGTAAAGCACGAAATATTGGTTTGAAAATGTCTAAAGGAAAATATATTTATTATTTGGATTCAGATGATTATATAGAAGAAAATATGTTGTTGGAAATGTATAATAAAACTGAAAAAGAAAATTTAGATATAGTTGTTTGTGATTATTGGAAAGAAAATTTTTTTCAAAAAGAATATGTCAAAAATTTGGATATTAAAGAAAATGAAATTATTTTAGGAAAACTTATGCAAAATATGTATTATATAGTGAAAATAAAATATCTCCAGCTATATGGGCAAAATTGATTAAAAAGGAAGTATATACAAACAATAGAATTATTTTTCCTGAAAATATATTTTTGGGGGAAGATATTGTTGTAGGAATAAAAACTTCCTATTTCTCAAAAAAAGTTGGAAAAATAAATGAACCATTCTATCATTATATTATTCATGAAACTCAAGGAACAAAAATTATAGATAAAGAAAAAGAATTTTTTGATAAATGGAATGGAATAAAAGAAATAGAAGTATTCTTTAAAAATAAACCTGACTTTGAAAAATTTAAAGAAGGAATTGAAAAAAGTAAGATAGTTTTTTATTTTCAAATTTTTAAACAATTAAAATATATAAAGTACATAAATAAAGAATGGTTAGAAAAAATTGAGAAAACAGTTAATTATGAGTATTATAGAAAAATGAAATTTTATAAAAAAATAAAATTTTATTTTGAAATGAGAAAATTAAAAAAATTAAAAGAAGATATTGAAAAAAATGGGTAGTATTATAGTTCCATGTTTCACAGAGAAAAGTTTATTGAAAAATCTTTAGAATTAATTTTAAATTAAAATTAAAAGAAGAAAACATAATTAAAAGGTTTATAAGGATTAAAAGAATGAAAGGAAGAAAAGATTGAAGGTAGCATATTGTATAGTTTGCCATAAGTTTAATAATATTTTAAAAAAATGTGTTGAATTATTATGTAATGAAAATTGTGACATATATGTTCATATTGATAAAAAAAGTGATATAGAAAAATTTAAAAAATTAGAAAATAAAACTATCTTTATAAAAAACAGAGTTTCTATTTTTTGGGGACATTATTCTCAAATAGAAGCAACATTAGAATTATTAAATTCTACCAGAAATAAAAAATATGACTATATTTTTTTACTTTCTGGAGATGATTTGCCTCTAAAAACAAACGAATATATAGAAAAATTTTTGGAGAAAAACAAAGGAAAAGAATTTATAGATATTAAGGAGTGCCCTATAAATTTTATTGAGAGGAGAATTAAGAGGATATCTTCAGTAATTGATTGTAAAAGAGATAAAAATTTTATTGAGAAAAAATATAGTAAACTTATGAGATCACTTAGAAAAATATTTAAAATAGAAAATAAATATTTTAAAGAACTTCCAAAGATTTATCATGGAAGTAACTGGTTTGGAATAACAAGTCAATGTAGAGATTATATTTTTCATTATTTAACTGAAAATCCCAATTATATAAAAGCTTTTGAATATACTAAATGTGGTGATGAAGAATTTTTTCAAACTTTAATTATGGATACACCATTTAAAGAAAAGATTTATATAAAAAAAGGAGTAAATTCTAATTTAAGATATATAGATTGGGAAACAGGACCAGAATATCCAAAAATTTTAAATGAAAATAATTATAAAAAAATATTGGGAAGTGAATATTTATTTGGAAGAAAATTTGATGAAAGTTTGGATATGGAAAAATTTAATGAATTTTATAAAAAAAATAGTATAGGAGAACAATTAAAGTAATGGAGAGAAAATTAAAAGTAGATATATTGAAAAAATATGATAAAAATATTTTATTAGAAATATCGTTAATAATTCTGATATTCTTCTTTATAAGAAAAGGAAATGAAAGATATTTGATTGCAACTTTATTTAGTGGAATTATTTTTTTTAGAAGTATTTATAGTAAAAAATTTAATTTTTTTGATAAAAAAATAATTTTATTTTATGCTGTTTATAGTATTTTTTTACTGTTAAGCATGTATAAAAATACAATTGAAGTAAATAGAGTATTTAGATTGATTTTATGTAACTTTTTTTTCTTTTGGTGTTTATCACAGATAGGAATAAAGGAAAAATTTTACAATAAAATATTGGGAGTAGCATCTATTTTCTCTTTAATAAGTTCATATAGAGGATTTAAAGAATGGAAAATGCATTCATTTGCAAGTAACTATAGAATTATAGAAGCAGGGTACCCAACTATTTATACAATAGAAATTGGGCTTTATGTTTTTATTAGTTTATTTTGTTTTATGAAAACTAAGGATATTTATTTGAAAATAATTTCTGGATTAATTTTTTTATTTTCTTGTTTTGTATTAGTGGGGACTCATAGTAGAGTAACTCTTATATTAGTTCCTCTTTTATTGTTTGGATTAGGAATATATTATTTGATAAAAAATAAAAAAATAAATTTAAAATATTTATTTTTTATAGGAATAATAGGAATTCTATTTTTAAATTCTTCTTTATTAGAGCAACATACTAAAAGATTAGATAGTATAAACAATTTAAAAAAAATAAAAAATGATATAAGAGTAAAAATTTATATTAAAGGGTTAAAAGATTTTAAAGAAAATAATTATAAATCTTTAGGATATAGATATTATGTAAATCATAATTTAGATGCAGTTTCTTGGGAGAAAACTCCACATTTGCATAATAATATATTAGAAGTTATGGTAACAGAAGGAATTGGAGCACTAGTTTTTTATGTTCTTTATAACATATATTTTTTTAAATTACTTTTAAAAAGACTAAAAGAAAATATAACAAAAGAACAGAAAAATATGGTTAAATTAAGTATTATCTTGTTTATATTTATTAATTTAGCTGGATTAGTAGATAGCAATATATATTTTTATAAAACTAATTTGATAATAAGCTTAATTTATGGGTTGAGTTTTTGTAATATTATAAAAGAGAATGAAAATTTAAAATAAGAGTGATATAATAAAATATACTAAAAATATGGAGATATACCAATGAATAAATTTAAAAAAATAGAAACAAACTTACAAGGAATGTATATAATTGAACCTTTAGTATTTGAAGATAATAGAGGTTTTTTTCTTGAGTCATACAATAAAGATGAATTTGAAAAAATAGGAATAACTACAAATTTTATACAAGATAATCATTCTAAATCTAAAAAAGGGGTACTCAGGGGACTTCATTTTCAAGTTAGATATTCCCAAGGAAAGCTTGTAAGAGTAGTAAAAGGGAGAATACTTGATATTGTAGTTGATATAAGAAAAGATAGCAGCACATATGGAAAATGGCATGGAATAGAATTAAGTGAAGAAAATAAAAAAATGCTATATATATCAAAAGGTTTTGCCCATGGATTTTTAGCTTTAGAAGATGATACAGAAATAGAATATAAATGTGATGAATTTTATATATCTCAATATGATTCGGGAATAATATGGAATGATAGAGATATAGCTATTGACTGGAATTTTGAAGAATATGGATTAAAAGAAGAAGAGATAATTTTATCTGAGAAAGATACAAAACATCAATCTTTTAAGGAGTACACAGAAAAATATGCTGGAGAGAATGTATTGCTTACAGGAGCAGATGGACAATTAGGTCAAGATTTTCAAAAACTTTTTGATAAGTTAGAAACAAAATATACAGCCACTGACTATAAAGAATTAGATGTAACTGATAGAGAGAAAGTAAAGGAATTCATAGATAACAATAATTTTACTATGATAATAAATTGTGCAGCATATAATAATGTAGATAAAGCAGAAGAAGAATCAGAAAAATGTTTTGTTTTAAATTCATATGTACCTAAGTATCTGGCAGAGATATGCAAAGAAAAAAATATAATATTTGTGACATATTCAACAGATTTTGTATTTGATGGAGAAAGGGAAATACCATATACAGAAGAAGATATCCCTAATCCTTTATCAATATATTCAAAAACAAAATTAGAGGGAGAAAAATATTCATTGGAATATGAAAAAAGTTTTGTAATAAGAACATCATGGGTATTTGGAATGGGAAATAATAATTTTTGTAAACAGGTAATCAACTGGTCAAAAGGAAAGGATAAGTTGAGAATAGTAGATGACCAAATATCATCTCCAACATATTCAAAGGACTTAGCAGAATATTCATGGAAACTTATTCAGACAGATAAATACGGACTGTATCATCTATCAAATGATGGAGAAGCATCAAAATTTGAACAAGCGCAGTATATATTAAAAAAAATAGGATGGAATGGAATATTGGAAAGAGCAAAAACAAAAGACTTTCCTTTACCAGCAAGGAGAGCAGAATATTCTAAACTAGACAGTAGTAAATTAGAAGGAGTAATTAATAAAAAAATACCACATTGGAAAAGTGGAATAGATAGGTTTTTAGAAGAAATGAAAGAAAAGGGAGAGGTATAGATGAAGACATATCTTGTAACAGGAGCAGCAGGATTCATAGGAACAAATTTTGTGAAATATATGCTTGAGAAATATGGAGAGAATATAAAGATAG
>NZ_JAWDXO010000012.1 GCF_032477075.1 Fusobacterium sp.
CTTATTCGATTAATATATCTAATATGAATCCAAAATAATTAATATTTTTTATTTTTTCAACAAATTTATCAAATTATAATTTCCTAAGAAATAAAAAAAAGACTGATCTTTTCAGAACAGTCTCAACCTCGGGGAGAGATTTTTTATATAAAATTTTTATTATTAGCGTTTCCCTCTTTATTAGGAGGGCTTATAAAATTTTAAGTAAAATCTTTATATAATGGGGGTATTAAGATTTTTACTAGATTCTTTATTATTTTTTATATATATTATTTAGACTCTTAATTTTCTTAAAAAGTTTAAATATTTTTTATTTTTTGTTTTCCCCCCTCTTTTTTATCAGAGGGGAGATCATTTTTTCTGGGGGAGAAAAAATCTTTATTATTTTGTTGTTTTATTTCTATGATATTTAGACTCTTACTTAAACAAAAAAGTTTAAAAGTTTTTTTATATTTTATTTTTTTATACTTTTTACCATAGAACTATCTAAAAATTAATAGATTATTATTTTACAATATAGACAGTAGACAACTTTTTTCTTATTAAAAACTTGTAAAAGAACCTTTAATTTTTATTTTATATTTTTTAATTTTGGAAACATTTGAATCTTATGATATAATTACCTCATACTAAAATTAATAGAATTATATTTTTAAATAGGAGTACAGTATGAAAATTACAATTGTTGGTGCAGGAAAAATAGGGGAACTGCTCTGCAAAGACCTTGCTATAGAAGGAAATGATATAACACTTATTGAGGAAGATCCAAAGATACTTGACAGGATTCTCTCATCTTCAGATATTATGGGATTGGTTGGTAATGGTGCCAACTGTGAAGTCTTGAGGGAAGCTTCTGTAGAAACAGCTGATATTTTTATAGCTGTTACACATTCTGACGAGATAAATATTATTTCATCTGTAATAGCAAAAAAAATGGGAGCTAAATATACAATAGCCAGAGTAAGAAATCCTGAATATTCTTCACAAATGAAGTTTATGAGTGACTCTCTAGGAATAGATATAATGCTGAATCCAGAAGCAGAAGCTGCCTTTTTTATAGCTAGAAATCTTGAATTTCCAAATGCTTTAAATGTTGAAACTTTTGCAGGTAATAAAGTGAATCTTGTGGAAGTACTTATAGAAAAAGATACTTATTTAGATGGAATAAGATTGATGGAATTTAAAAATAAATATTTTGCCAGCTTACTTGTCTGTATTGTAAAAAGAGGACAGGAAATACATATTCCAACTGGAAATTTTATCTTACAGGCTGGAGACAGAATATATGTAACTGGTATTCAAAGTGAACTTTCAAAATTCTATAAATCTCTTGGTCATAAAGAAGAACGTATAAAATCTGTTATTATAATAGGGGGAGGACGTATCACTTATTATCTGACAGATATTCTTTTAGAAAAAATGATAGATGTAAAAATAATTGAAATCAATGAAAACAAAGCACAAGAGTTGAGTGGTATATATGAAAATGCTGTTGTAGTACATGGAGATGGAACTGACAGTGAGCTTCTCGATGAAGAAAGATTTGGAGAATATGATGCTTTTGTATCTCTCACTGGTATAGATGAAGAAAATATTATCCTGTCTATGTATGCAAATAAATTAGGAATTAAAAAAACTATTACAAAAATAAATGGTGTATCCTTATTTAACGTTTTAGAACTTGTAGGACTTCAATCTATTGTCACTCCTAAAAAAATAATTGCTGATTATATAGTAAGAATAGTTAGATCACTTCTAAGTTCACAAGGAGAAAATATTGAAACTCTTTACAGGCTTGTTGATAATAATGTTGAAGCTATTGAATTTAAAGTTCCTGAAAACAGCAAAGTTATTAATATTCCATTAAAAGACTTAGATACAAAAGATAATCTTTTGATTGCATATATTTTAAGAAATGGTCAACTGATCTTTCCAGGAGGGCTTGATATTTTAAAGCCTAAGGATAGAGTCATTATTGTCACTACTGAAAAATTCTTAGATGATATTAATAAAATATTGAAATAATGGGGAATGATTATGAATAATAAAATGGTGAGATATGTTATTGGACATATCCTAAAAATAGAAACTGCTTTTATGCTGATTCCATTAGCATTAAGTTTTTTTTATCATGAAAGTATCATTGTAAAAAAATCTTATATTTTTACTATAATATTGCTTTTGTTTTCCAGTCTTCTTATTTCTAAAAAAGTTCCTGAAAATCAAAAGATTTATGCCAAGGAAGGTCTTATCATTGTATCTGTTTCATGGATAGCTCTGTCATTTTTTGGTGCTCTTCCTTTTGTATTCAGCAAAAGAATACCTTCGTTCATAGATGCTTTTTTTGAAACAGTAAGTGGATTTACTACAACTGGAGCCAGTATACTATCTAATGTTGAAGTTTTAGAAAATTCTCTTTTATTTTGGAGAAGCTTTACTCATCTGGTTGGTGGAATGGGTGTACTGGTTTTAGCATTAGCTATACTTCCTAAAAATAATAATCAGTCTTTGCATATAATGAAAGCTGAAGTTCCAGGTCCTACATTTGGTAAGTTAGTTGCAAAAATGTCTTATAATTCTAGAATTCTTTATATGATATATATTTTCATTACTATCATTATAACAATACTTCTAAAACTTGGTGGTATGCCACTTTTTGATTCAGTTGTTCATGCCTTTGGGACAGTGGGAACTGGAGGGTTTGGAATAAAAAACAGCAGTGTAGCTCATTATAACAGTTCATATATTGATTATGTTTTAGGAATAGGGATGCTTCTGTGTGGTATGAACTTCAACCTTTTTTATGCCTTGCTTTTGAAAAACTACGCACAGGTATTTAAAAATGAAGAATTAAAATATTATTGTGGTATAGTTGTAATGGCTGTAATTGGTATTGGAATAAATATTGCTCCAACTTATAAAAGTATTGGTCGTTTATTCAGAGATGTATTTTTTACTGTTTCATCAGTGATTACCACAACAGGTTATTCCACTGTTGATTTTGATACCTGGCCTGTATTTTCAAAAACCATTCTTCTTCTCCTTATGTTTGTAGGAGGATGTGCTGGGTCTACAGCAGGAGGTTTAAAAGTATCAAGAATAGCGATACTCTTTAAAACTGTTATTGGTGAATTTAAAAAAATAGGTACTCCCAACAGAGTAATAAATATAAAGATGGATAAAAAAGTTATAACTAAAGAGTTATCCAGTGGAATAAGCACTTACTTAATGCTCTATATCACTATATTCTTAATAGCTATAATATGTATATCTTGGGATTCTCCTGATTTCCTATCAGCTTTCAGTGCAGTTGCAGCTACATTTAACAATATAGGGCCAGGTATGGGAATAGTTGGACCAACATCTAATTATGCATCTTTTTCCGATGTAAATAAATTGATATTGTCTTTGGTAATGCTCTTAGGAAGATTAGAAATTTTTCCTATATTAATATTATTTTCGCCTAGTTTATATAAAAAACTTAATTAATATTTTTCAATAAATATAATTATAATAAAAAAACTCTCTCAATTGATCACTGAGAGAGTTTTTTATTTTTCTTCTATTTATTTACTTATCTTTTTTTATTTTTGTTAAAACATGATGTCCATTTGGTCTGAATATAAAATTAGTTATACTTTTTCTCATTCCTACTAATTCATTCTTTCTAAGAATAGGTATCAATGGAAGATCTTCCTCTAATATAGCTTGACCCTGTCTATATATTTCAGCTCTTTTTTCAAGATTTGTTTCTAATCTCCCTTGTTCTGCAAGTTTATCATATTCTGGATTACTATAAAAACTTCTATTTCCAGCAGCTCCTCTTGCATCAGTATGATAAAGTGGATATAATACAATATCTGAATCATTAGTTCCTGGAAACCATCCTCCCAATATTAACTCATGCTGTCCAATGGCACTTTTTTCAAGATAAGTTCCCCATTCAACTGGCTCTATTATCAAATCTATTCCTAATTCTTTTAAATTAGCTTGTATAATTTGAGCAGTTTGAATATTAGCTGGTGTAGAATCTGTCATTATTTTCATTTCTTTAGGAATATCTCCAGCTTTATTTAAAAGTTCTTTTGCTTTATCCAAGTTCAAGCTGATATCTCCTGTTGGTTTTCCTCCTATCATATTAGGACTTACCATTGAAGTAGCAGGTTCTCCAGCATTATCATAAACAGCACTTAATATTCCTTCTCTATCTAATACATAATTTACAGCCTGCCTGAATTCTTTTTTATTAAATGGCGTTTTTTCAGTATTGAATCCCACATATTCTGTTCTCATAGATGGTCTGTTTACTAAAGTAAGATCTTCATTCTCTTCTACAAATTTTATATCTGATGGACTAAGATTATATGCTATATCTACTTCTCCTGTTTCCAGAGCTATAAGTCTATTATTTCCTTCAGGTATCACTTTGAATACAAGTTCATCTATTTCTGGTTTTCCCATAAAACTATTTTCAAAAGGTTCAAATTTTAATACATCTCCACTATTCCAGTAAGTAAGTTTAAAAGGTCCTGTTCCATTTGGATTTACAGCTATTTCACTTTCTCCTCTTTTTAGTGTATCTTCTTTATTTATTATTCCACAAAGAGAAAGAGTCATATTATATAATAGTGGTGAAAATTCACTTGATAAAAGTACTCTTACATGTGAATCATCTACTATTTCCACTCCGCTTATTTTCTCTAAAAGTATACGAGTTCCAGCCTTTTCTCTCATTCTTTCCACAGAAAAAGCCACATCTTCTACTGTGAGTTCAGCATCATTATGAAATTTTATTCCTTTTTTTATAGTAAAAAGAATTGATTTTGGATTTTCAAATTCCCATTTCTCAGCTATTTCAGGAATAAGATTCCCTTCATCATCTACAGCTAAAAGAGTATTAAATACCTGTCTTGCTACAGTCATAGAAGCTACCTGATTAGCAAGAGGAGGATCCAAAGTTTTAGGTTTTGCTGCCTGCGCTACTGTCACAATTACTTTTTCATTTTTTACTTCCTTCTTTTCTTCTGCTTTTTCTCCACACCCCAGTAAAAATATTGATAATACTGCCACTGCTACTTTTCTTATCATATGTTCCTCCCAAGATTACTTTAATATATCTACTTTCTATCATGTTTATTAATTTCTGTCTAGATTTTATTTTGCATTTAATAATTCAAATATATCTTTTTGAGTTATAGAATTTAATCCTTCTTCTTTTTCATCTAATATTTCTCTTATTAATTTTTCTTTTTCATCTTTTATTATATTTATTTTTTCCTCAATAGTTCCTTTAGCTATCAATTTAAAAACATTGACATTCTTTGTCTGCCCCATTCTATAGGCTCTATCAGTAGCTTGATTTTCAACAGAAGAATTCCACCAAGGATCAAAATGTATCACAGTATCTGCTCCTGTAAGATTGAGTCCGCTTCCTCCAGCTTTTAATGAAATAATGAATATATCTCCTTCTCCAGAATTGAATCTCTCTACCAATTCCACCCTATGCTCTGATTTTGTTTTTCCATCTAAATATAAATAAGTCATTTTTTTAGGTATATTCTTTTTTATTATATCCAGCATTTCTGTAAATTGAGAAAATAAAAGAACTCTATGTCCACCACTTTTACATTCTTCTAAAAGTTCTAATAGAGTTTCCAATTTAGAGCTTTCTCCATTATAATTTTCTAAAAAAAGTTTTGGATGATTGCATAGCTGTCTTAATCTTGTAAGATACACAAGTATTTCTAACGAATTATTTTTTTCATGAATTTCTTTTTTAGACTTTTCTAAATAGGCTAAATACAGTTTTTTCTCCTCATCACTTAATTCAACTATAATATCAGTTTCAATTTTCTCAGGAAGTTCATCAAGCACTTCATTTTTAAGTCTTCTTAAAATAAATGGAGCTATCATCTCTTTTAATTCTTTTAAATTTTCACTATATTTTTTTAAAAATTTTGTATGTTTTCCTAAGTATCCTGGAAAAACAAAATCAAAAATACTCCATAACTCTAAAGTATTATTTTCTATTGGTGTTCCAGTTAGAGCTATTCTTATATCAGCTTTTATTTTTTTTACAGAGCCAGCAGTTCTAGACAGGAAATTTTTTATATTCTGAGCTTCATCAATCACCAATGTATCAATAGAAATATCTTTGTATAATTCTTCATCTTTAACTAAAAAACCATATGTACTTATGAGAATATCTCCAGTCTCTGAGTTTTCAATAATTTCTTTTCTAACTGCTGCTTTACCTTCTACAATATTCACATTAAGTTCTGGAGCAAATTTTTTAAATTCATTTCTCCAATTATACATAAGAGTTTTGGGTACTATTATAAGTTTCAATCCCTTTTTTTCTTTTATTGCTGAAAGATATGATATTATTTGGATAGTCTTTCCAAGTCCCATATCATCAGCTAATATTCCTCCCATTCCTAATTTTCTTAAAAATAAAAGCCACTGTACTCCTATTTTTTGATATTCTCTTAACATAGGGAAATTTTTATTTATAGTGACATTGCTTTTTTCTTTACACTGTATAATCTTTTGATATATATTCTCAAAATCATTTGTTAATTTTATATTGCTCAATTTTTCCAGAAAACTTGATAGAAAATATCCATAACTCTTTTCTCTTTTTATTGTTCCAGAAAGTATTTCATTTTTTTTAGCATCAGATTCAGCTAATAGTTTTGAAAGCTCTTCCATATTTTTATTTTCTTCTAAAAGGAGCATTTCTCCATTTTTTAAAATATAATATTTTTTCTTTTCTTTAATGGCTTTTAATACTTCATAAACTTCTTCATTTGTAATTCCATATACTTCAAAACTTATTTCAAAAAGATCAGTTATTTTAGTTGAAACTTGATAATTCACTGTTTCATATTTTTTTATTTTAAAATCTTTTGAATAAAGTATTTTATATTTTTCACTTAAATTTGGAATATCTTCTTTTACGAAACTATATACTTCTTCTGGATCATTTAAAATATATCTTTCATCATTTTCTACAAAATTATATTTTCCTAATATTTGAAAAATATCTTCTTTATCTACATCTTCATTTCCAATAACAATTTTTTCTATATCTTTTTTCTCTTTTCCATCAAATAATTTTTTTATATTTAAAATTATTCCTTCTCGTCTATATAAATCTATAAGTATTCCTGTCTCTATTAGTTTTGGCTCATATATTTTTTCTTTTAGTTTTTTATCTAAATTTATTTGACAAAATCTTGATATTTTATTTATAATATCTTCTATATATTCTTCCTTTAAGCCTATATTCCAATTTTTTAATTCCATTATTTTTTCAAACTCTCTGAACTCTTCCAGTTTTTTTGAAGATATTTTATATATTTTCGTATCAATAACATCTCTACATACAATATAACTATGTCCAACACTTACATATTTTCCAGAATCAGAAATACTCATATTTATTTTTTCATTGTAATGTTCTAAATTAATTTTTATAAATTTTTCTAAACTCTCTTCTTTAATATTTAATTTTTTATTTTTTTCTAATATATTAAAAAGTCTTTCAGTAGATTTTTTTCTTTCAAGTATTTTTTCAATAGAAAAAGCTGAATTTGAAGTATTAAAAGTATAAAATTCATGCAGCTCTTTTAAATACTCTATAAATTCTTTTTCCCAGCCACTAAAATAATCTCTTTTTGGGTTATATGTATATTTTGTTCCAAATTTCATTGGATTTTCTTCATAATTTGCTAAAAATTCTGAAACTTTATTATTAAGTTTATACCTTTTCCCATATGCTGAAAGTGTTATATCTATATTAAGACTTGGTTTATTTATTTCACTTTTATTAACTATCAATAACTCTATCTCTAAAAATATTCTATTTTTTTCAACTTCTTTCTTTTTAAAATATTCTATTATTTCCCTTTCTTCTGTTTCTTCTAATTCTTCAATAAAATTATTTCCTTCAAATGCCAAAGCTATTATATGTTCACATATGCATTTATTTAAATCAAAGTAAACACAATTACAATGAAAATCTATAAGTTCATTTTTGGTGAACTTTATTTCAGGAGTATATACTTCTCCAGTTCCATTAATTCTTCCTTCCATTTCAAATATAGTTTCATTTTTATTTTCACTTTTTTCTATTTGATAATCAAGGAGCAAACCATTATCATGACAATCTCTTCCTTTATCAAATACTTTTTCATTTTTTATTTTTCTGAATAAATTTAATAAGAATCTTGTCACTTCATCTTTAGAATCTGTATTAAAATAGATTCTATCCTCCTTTATTTCAATTTCTATGTATAATCACAAAGAACAGAATCAAATTAATTCAATTCTGTTCTTTAAGCTAATATTATCTATTTAATAAAAATATATTTTTGCAAAAAAAGAATAGCCAGTTTATGCATTATTCTATGAAAATATAGAAAAATAAATATAGTTCCCATTCCAAATAAAATCCCTGTAATAATTCTAAGAACATTATTACTTTCCCTTTTTCCTGAAGACTGTGTACCTCCATCAATTATTAAAGGAATGATAACTAGTAAAGCAAAGTACCCTCTTGGAACCTCTAATAAAATACAATAGATTATTCCTGCTATCCATCCCAATAATACTCCTGTACATCTTGCACATATTGGAAATTGCTTTCCTTTGAAATAAAAACTTCTCTCTGGTCTTGAGTGACACATGAACAATATCTTTAAAAATTTTTCTATTTTATCCATTAACTTGTTGTAGCAATAACCATTCCTACAATAAATACAAGAAAAATAAAATAGATAATAACAAATATTGCTCCTATGATTGCACTAACTAAAGCTCCTATTCCTACTGCTTTTGCTGTTTTAGGTTTTTCATCTCTCCATACCAGCCATAGTATCAGTCCAACTATTGGAATACAGAAACCTAGACATCCCCAGGCAAATCCACCTCTATCATCATTTTTCCTTGAAACCTTTTCTTCCTCTAATATATCAAATTCATTTTCTTTCTCATCCATTATTATGCATCCCCTTTAATGTTTTAATTTTAATTATATTTTAACACAGCTGTTTAAGTATTTCCAAATTATTTCCTCTTTTGCTCTAAATTTGATACTTTTATTTTAAGAAGCAATCACTTCCATAACCTCATTTATAAATGAAGTTGCTCTATTTAACAGGAATAAAAAGTTCTATAAAACCATATCTTTTGCATTCTGAATATAAAATTCTAACTTACAGAATATATCAGTGGTTGCCCCTATATTATATTCAAAACTATTTCTTCTCTTATTAAGTTCATCTCTCAAATTTTTTACAAGCTCCTCTGCTCTATTCATTCCAGTTTTTCTGCATAATTCCTCTATTTGTTCAAGTTTTTCAAAAGTTGCAGGCTGTACTGTATGAAAACCACTTAAAAAAATATCATTCATAATATTTTCTGTATCATTTATTATTGTTTCTAAAACATTATTATTTTTCATTTTTCACCTACTTAAAAAAATATATTTCTTACTTGACCATCTTGTATACCACTTAAAAATTTTCCATATATTATTCCATTCTTTTCAATAATATTTCCAAGTATATAATCAAAATATAGTCCAGTTTTATTTTTTTCAAAATATTTTATAGCATTTTCTGATACAGAATTGTATTTTATATCAAATATTATAGTATTTCCATTTGAATCTAAAGAATCAAATTTAAGTTTCTGTTCTATTTTATCATATTCTATATTTTTTATTTCCTCTGCTTTTATTAAAAATATATTTTTAGTAGCTGAATATGGTTCAAAATACCTAAATTTATGCTTCTTCAATTCATCTATGATAAAAGAATAATCAGAAACAGCTAACTCATGTATATCTTCTTCAGTTGTTTTGCCTTTTATATTACAAACTGTAGATTTTGTAGAAGATATCTTTCCAAGGGAAAGTTTTGCATCTTTCAAAACCATTTTTGACACAGATACATCTTTAAAAGAAAGTTCATTTGACCATACCTGTCCCATATTATACAAAGTGCTTAATTGTGACCTATTTTCATAAGGCCTGAGGGTGCTCATTGATAGAATATTTTTTATATCTTTACAATAAAAATATACAGTTATCAGAAGGTCATTTCTTTTTGTAATACCTCCAGAAGCTCCTAATCCAATTAACTCAATGTTGTCAAGATTAAATTTTTCCTCTCGTCTCTGCCCTGCCAGCATCAATTTTTTTCTGTTATCTTCTATTATAAGAAGAGCTGATGTTCTATTATAAACAGAACACAATATATGCATCAGCCTTTTATTAGAAAAAGATATATTTTTAGAAAAATAAAATCCAAGTTCACTTGAAAGATTTTTCAGTTCATCTGCTGCTGCAAAAAGTTTTATTCCATAAGTCTGTATATAAAATTTTTCTGTCTGACTTATTTCATTTCCAGTCAACCCAGATATTCCACGATCAAATATTGAACTTATAAAAATATGAAGATTTTCTATAATCTCTCTTTCTTTTTCTCCTATCTCTATCTTATCATATTCTGTATCTTCTTCTGTTATCTTTCCTTCTTTTATTAAATATGATATTAAAGCATATGCTTTATGTGAACATATTCCCTTCTCCTTACAAGAACACATTGCATTTTCTATAGACTTTTCTTTAGGAAAATATACTTTTACATTTTGACTGGCAATAGTTACAGTTAACATATCTCCATATTCAAAAACAGCTTCATTTCTTATAAAGATTGAATTTATAAGAGAGTTATAGATTTTCTTTCCTACGATTTCCAGTACCTTTTCTCCTGTAAGTTTTTTTAATTCCTCATAAAAAATTGTTTCATCAATTTTTTCTTTTTCATCTTCTTTTATTTCTTCTTCTATATTTTGATTATTATCATAAAATTCTTTTAAATATAGGAGTGCCATTACAGTATGTTTACAGATACTTGAAGATGGACATGTACATTTACTGTTTTGCACATTTATATTTAGCTCTACAACTACATCTTCTATTTTTACCTCTATGGTTCCTGCATTTTTTACTGACAATAAAATATTTTCTCTAGCTTTTTCCAGATCTTTTACAGAACGTTTATATATTCCTTTATTTGAAATACTTACTATAAATTCTTCATTGATAAAAGGAAGAAAAGACTTTATTTCATTTATAATACTATTTTTGCTATCCATTGTGCCAACTCCTTTGGTGTTATAGCTGCTACATCAGCACCTAAATTTGCCATTTTTTGAGCAGCATTTTTATCATAACTACCTTGTGCATTATAATCTAAAGCAGGAAGTACAAACATTCTTGCACCTGTTTCTATGATATCAAAAACTCTCCTGTACATTTGTCTGTAATCATATCCATCATAGAGATCGCTTACTAACACAACTATTGTTTTTTGAGGCTGAGTTATTTTAGAAGCAGCATAATCAAGAGCTTTTGATATGTCTGTTCCTCCTCCCAGCTGTACACTTAAAAGAGTTTCCACAGGGTCACTCACATAATCAGTCAAGTCCACTACACTTGTATCAAATACTATCAGTTTTGTATCTATCATAGATAATTTAGAAAATATTCCAGCCATAACAGCACTATAAATTACAGAAGATACCATACTTCCGCTTTGGTCTACCACTATTATTATGTGATATTCATTTTGTTTTTTTATACGAGAAGAAAAATATAATCTCGAAGGAATGAGAACTTTTCTTTCTGTATCATAATTTTTTAAATTTCTTCTTACAGTTTTTTTAAAATCAAAATTTCTCATTGTACGAAGTACTCCACTTTTATATGGATTTTTCTTTCCATGAAAAGCTTCTATTATCTCTTTTCTTAATTGCTCTTCAATCTCTTTAACTACTTCCCCTATTATATTTCTAGCTGTTTGCAATACTTGTGGACTCATCATTTTTTTAAATGCCAATATATTTTTTAATAATTCCATATCAGGCTGCATCTGCTTAAGAATCTTTTCATCAGTAAGAAGTTCTGTCAGATTATATTTAGAAATTGCTTGTTTTTGCATTATTTCTACTGTTTCTTCTGGGAAAAGTTCTCTTACTTTTCCTATCCACTCTGGAACAGTAAGACTTGAAGCTCCCCTTCCTCCATCCTTACGTATTCCCTGTTCTTCTGAGTATTCTCTTGAATAAAGAAAATCAAGGACAGAATCCATAGTGGCATATTGAGGGTCAAGACTCATATTTTCCTGAGCAAATTCTCCCAGAACAAGTCTCCACTTATTAAGTGTTTTTTTATCTTCCATTTTCTTCCCCCTTTATTAAAAGCCACTCATCCAGTTTTTCAGCACAATATTTATCAATATCTGCCGCTTTTTCTATTTGTTTTTGATCAAAAACATCTCCATATAATAATGCCTCTCCTGATATGTCATAAAATGAAGATACTTGTTTAGCAATTTTATCAGTTTCAAAAGGAAGAAAATATGTAAATGCAAATCTCAAATCTGGAAGTATCTCTAAAAATAAATCTCCATCAGTGTCTTTCAATATCTCATCTAAAGAATGAAGCATTCTATCATCTACAAAAACTATATCTTTGGCTATCTTAAAAAATCCTTTTAAGAAAGATGCTGACATTTTTTTAGAAACATCAGATCCATTAAGATAAGAATTAAACTTAGCCATAGCTTCTTCTAAAGATATTCTTCCTTTCTTAAAAAGAACTGCACTCCCTGATCCAGAAAGAGCTGTATTAGCATTGTTATCTTCATATATGGAAAACATACTTTGAATAAAAGTTTCTTCCTCTTCTCTATTTAAACTATCTATAAAATAAGTATACAAAAATTTTATCCCATCGCAAATATTATCTTCATCTTCTTTTTTAGAATTTATAATAGTATAAATCAATGTAAGCATACGATTTAAATTCAATTCTATTACCTTATCAAGCATTGGTATATCTATCCCAGTAAAACTTGTATTATAAGTTTTGACTTCGCTAAGATTTTTAAAACAATCAGATACACTTAAAAAATCCATATCATTACCTATTATATCCATCAGCTTTTCAAAAATAATACCATATACACTGTTTAAGCCCATACGATTTGCCTGTAAAAGCTTTTCTGAAAGTTCTCTGGCATTACTATGTTCAGCTGATATTCCTTTTATTATCAGAGAAAGACATGCTTCTTCTACTGTTCCTCCATATGCAGAGTTTGTAATAAGAGCTACCTGTACTCCTGGAAAAAATCGATATTCCCATGTTTCCCTAAGAAGTATTCTTCCTTTTCCAGTATTGGAATCCTGACCTCTGATATAATGACAAAAATCTGTTTCTAAAAACTTCATTTGATGAAAAAATCTGCTTTTCTCTCTATGGCTTTCATTATTATATACATCCAGCTTAGTTTCTTTTTTCATACTTACTGTTGTAGCTATTTTAAATTTTTTACATTTTACAAAAAAATCATTTACTAAAGGAGGAACTCCGCAATCTGGATCTATACTCCCCATTTCCATTCCAGTAAGAAGTCTGTAGAGATTTTTTAATGATGGCTGGTGATATGAATTTATTTCTCCTTTTACAAAAGATGCCTTGACTCCATCTATCAGTTCAAACACTCCACATTCTTTTTTTTCTCTCAATTCTCCTAATCCTCTGGCCATATAATATGACTGCATTTCATCTGCTATTGAAAGAGGCTGTTTTTTTCTTACAGCTCCAGCTGTATTAATAATAAAACGCAATACTGATTCCTCAAAAGGTTTTTTTCTATTTTTATTTATATTCTCCCATACCTTTTGATAGAAAAATGGAAATACCATTCCTGATTCATATCCTGAATTTCTATCAGATTCTTCAAAAGAATAAGGCATAAGATAACTAGGTGAATCTTCTTCCTTTATGCTCTCTATTTTAAATGAAGGAAGTTTCTTTGCTGTAATAAGGTTTACAAGTTCTATTGTATGTATTCCGCCAGTTACAACTAATACTTTTTTATACTTTTTCATAGCTTCTCGAATATTCTCAGCCATATAATACTCTCGGATTATATCTCCATGATAAATTAATTCATCCTGAGAAGTATTCTCTCTGCTGTAATAACAATAATAAAACAGGCTTTTTAAAAAACTTTCAGTTTCTGTATGAAATCCCTCTATTTCAAAAAGCATCTCCCATAGTTCATTAAAATTTTTACAACCCATTTTTTCTATGAGCATTTTATAATAACTGCTTTGTAAAAATACTCTGTCATCTTCATAATTCTCTATATTTTTTTGTTCTGGGTTGGGAGTATTTAAAAGCTTTTCTCCGTAGCTGAGATCAATAAATTCACAATGTATCCCTTTCTCTGTTCCTTTTCTCAATGCAGTTAGCTCAGGAGAATAATCAAGAAATGGATAAAATGCTCTATATTTACCTTTTTCTTCATTTATTTTTCCTGATTTATCATCATAACTTAGATATATGCAGAAAGGTGTTTTTGTTTTATCTGATACTGCATATTCTATTAAATGCCCTGCATTTTTAGGTCCTTCTATCAATATAGCTTCTGGCTGATACTCTTCTATTACTTTTTCCAAATGAAAAGAACAGACTGGACTATGATGTCTCACTGGAAACAGTAGGAAATTTGAAGATAAATCATAACTTTTTTTAAAAAGCTCATCTATCCTCTTTATTTCTTCACCTATTTCAAATTGTTTCTCGCCTCGTAATAATCTATCCATAATGACCCCTCTTTTTCTGCTCTTTTTTTCACAACAGTTCCAAAATAATTTTTAAGTTTTGACAAATCATCTCTATTTTCCTTGATTACTGCTCCTTTTATATTTTGAACAAGTTTGTCAGCAGTTATTTTCCCATCACTATAATAATATGAATCAATAGCAGTCTGGAAATATACTGATACTGCTTCTGCTGTACTCATAACTGATGATGGTATATCTACTTTTATATTTTCATAAGTTATACCTTCTCTTAACTCTCTGAAAGTCAAAGCCAGTACCTCAATAACATTATGGTCTATTTTCATTTCTATATTAGCCTCATTAAACATTTTTTCACATTCCTGCTCTATTATTTTAGCCTCTATAGTTACACTGCTTACTGGAAGAACTGTTTCAAAATTAAATCTTCTTTTCAAAGCACTACTCATCTCGTTAATACCCTTATCTCTAGTATTAGCAGTGGCTATCACATTAAATCCAGGTCTTGCATACAATACTGGTTCTTCTGCAAACTCTGGAATATTCAACATTTTATCACTCATAACACTTATCATGCTATCCTGCATTTCCAATGGGCATCTAGTTATTTCTTCAAAACGAGTTATTATTCCTTCTTTCATTCCAATATACAGAGGTGCTGGAACAAGAGCTTCTCTTACAGGTCCTTTTGCTAAAAGCATTGCATAGTTCCATGAATATTTAATCATATCTTCAGTAGTTCCTGCTGTTCCCTGAATAGTGTTTGTAGTTGTTCCGCAGATAGCTGCAGATAAAAGTTCACTCAACATAGTTTTAGCTGTTCCAGGATCCCCTACAAGCATAAGTCCTCTATTTCCAGCAAGAGTAATTATACTTCTTTCTACAAGAGAATCATCTCCATAGAATTTTTTAGTTATTTTTACTTTTTTTCCATTATACTCTATGGCTTTATCACTTCCAAGGATGAATGTTCTCACTGCTTTTGGAGACATAAGCCAATTTTCTGGTTTTTTTCCAGTATCTGTATTTTTCAATACTTCTAACTCCTCAGCATATTTCATCTCCATAGTAGGTTTTAAAATTTTTACTTCCACAACTATTCCTCCCTGTTTTCTATAGCTTTTTCTGTTATCATATTTCCTGCAAGATATGCAAGACTAATAAGTTTTTTAGGTACTTTTCTAAGAATTATTTCACTATTGCTTTCTCTTGAAATAAAACTTATTTTAAGTATACTGATAATTGTACTATAATCTCCTGGATAGAAATTATTAGTAGATATAAACATCTTTATATTACTTGATTCATCTATAAAAGTACACCCACAACATTCTCCATATTCAGCAAACTCCATATTGAAACCAAGTTTATTTGCTGCACTTTTGAAAGTTGAAGCATAAATTTTCTTTGTTTTGAATTCTGTTATCTCTTTTTCTTCAAGCTCTTCATCTTTTAAAGTATATACTGGGATATTTAATTGATCTACTGGCTGTACTATTTCATAATCTTCCAATTGTTCTGTCCATGCTGCCAACTCTTCCTCATCTATATCAGCTGGGTGTAATGGAAGTATATATGTCCCATTTTCCAATTCGTACTCTTCTTCATCCACTGTATTAAATGTTCCATCTTCCATGTATCTGAAAGTTTTTATAATATTTCCTTTACTGTCTGCCTCTTCCCATACAAGTTTTGTTGCAAAGCTATTCATTATAGGATTTTCTATAAACAGTTCCTTCCATTTATCTATACTCCATTTTCTTCCTATTATAACTGCTTTAGCTATTCTTAACTTTTGAGATTCTATAACAATTTTGATCTGTTTTTTTATATTCTTTAATTCCTCTTTACATTCTGCCGCCATATCTTCATTATCATTATTTTTAGCTGATGCCTTTGGAAGTGATTTTATCTGTTTTCCTGTGTTATCAAAAAGTGTTATTTCCATTTTATCATCTAATACAGCTTTAAATTCCCTTTCTCCATAACTGAATATTCTAGTTCTGTCTTTTCCAAATCCTAAATCGGGAACTATTATATCATCCAGTTCATCTCTAGACATTCCCATAGCTTCTGCTGCTATATCCATAGCCTCAAGAGCTGCTCTTTTTACTCTTTTATTTTTATGTTTTCTTGACATACTGTCTACTGTAAGCAATGCCATTTTGCTTCCATTCATACATAAAGATTGGATAGCAAAAGTTGCAAGACCAGGCTTACTGTTCTCTGCCCAGAAGTCTATTTGCTTTTTAATCATAGGTATTTGAGTCTCACCAGCTGTAAGAGCTAGAGGTAAAAGTAAATTTCTATATTTTGTAGTTGATCCTTCAGCAATCCACATATCAAAAATATTCTTCATTAAAAGTCTCAAATCATAAATATTTACAATTTCCTGTATTTTTTTGCATCCTTTAATTATATATAGATCTTTTAAAACTATATATTCTGATACAAAATATTTCATTACTTTTTCTGAAATTTTTTCTTCTGAATCTTTTATTCTAACATTTCCATAATCTATTTCTTTAGCATAAGGAGTATTTTTATCATTAGTTTTTGTATATAGATTTTCTATATATTCTGTCACTTTATTAATATCCTCCATTGCTTTTAAATCCTTTTCTATTTTATCATTATCCCATATTCTTATAAGACGCATAGCAGTATCAGCAGTTATTTTGCTTTTAGCTCCAGCTAATTCCTCTATCTTAGAACGTACTTCATTTTCTTTAGATTTAAGCATATCTTCTACCATACTTGTTACACTTTTTATTTTCTTTTCAAATACATTAGTAAGTTCTACATAATCAAATCCATTATTTTCTTTGTAAAGAATATTAATAAAATCCTTTAGACTTTCTATTTCAAAAAAATTATTTTTTAATAATTCATATATCTCTTTTTCATACTTATGAGCAAATTCTAAAAATTCATCTTTTTCTATTGCATCTTCTCTAAATCTATAGTCAAGATATCCTTGACAGATATCTTCAAATGAAACTCCCAATTTTTCATAAAGCCTTGTATAGACATTTTCATTTTTTACAGGACATACACATTTATAATTTATTATAAAATGGAAAAGATATCTTATATATCCTTTCATCTTAAAAATTACTCCAACAGCATTTCTTGCCACTGTAGAATATTCTATTAAAGAAAGAGCTGAAACATTTATTTTATTAGCTTTTGCTCTATATTTATATGCACTTCCACTTTCAGATATTTTTATTCCATCTAGTACTGCTTTTTCATTTCTCAAGAATTCAAAATCTTCCATTCCTATCTCAGGAAATTCATATCCATATACTTCTTTATTTGCATATATTTCACTATATGATTTTATAAATAGATTCTCAATTTTACCTAAATACTCTTTTTTCTCTGCTCCATCAATATAGTTATTTTTTATAAGAAGACTAAGAAGTATTCCTCCCATAATGTCTTCTTCATCTATTTCTCTTTTCATTATAGATTTAACATAATCTGGGGATAATTTCATACTTCCTTCTATTACCTTATAAAAATATTTTTCATTATGTCTGTAGTCATTTGAAATACGTTCTAAACAGAAATCTAATTTATATTTATCTGAAAGCTTTAATTCTTCTATATTCTTCATAGTCTGTTCATCATTATTATGAACATAAAGAAATGTCACAGGTTCTGCCATTGCTGCTATTCTTATACCTTGAAAAATAATATTTGAAGCCATTTTTATCTCTTTTATTATTTTATTAATTAAAATAGTTTCATGCATTTCAGATGTAAAAACTAATTTTATTTGAACAACTTCATTATAATATTTATCTATTTGAGTATCTCTTATATCATTTTCTAAAATTCTTTTTACAGTTTTATCTTTTAATCTTTTCTTTAAAATACTATAAAAAAATCTTTCCAGTTTTTCTACTACTTTTTCTTTTTTTCCAAAGAAAATATTACCTATTTTTTCCATTGGTGTACTTTCATTTTCATTTACTAATTTTGTTATAAGAATTATTCCTGCTGCAAAAGCTGCATTTCCATTTACTTTATCATATTCATTTATATATTCATCAGCAATATCCTTATAATTCTCAATAAATTTGTCTACTGATTCTTTTTCTGTCTGCCACCAATATCTTGTAGTATATAAAAGAGTTTTCTGGAAATCTTCTTTTATAAATGCCTTACTGAATCCTAATTTTTTATAAAGGCTATATTTTCCACTAAAAAGCTGAAACTGAGTGCTCAGTTTATCTGGACATTCTTTATATAACAGTTCTGTATATCTTTTTAATACCTCTCCATCTTCATTATCTATAAAATTTTTATTTTCATCAAAACACCCTAATTGATCAAAACCATATGCCTGATACATTGATATTTTCTGTCTTAAATCATTACCTGATGGAGCTGTATTTGTTTCCCCTAGTATATAACTTTCAATCTGTTCTTTCAATTGAGGTTCTTTATAAGAATACACATTTCTCATAATAATTTCTGCTGCTTCTTTTCTTGCCATTTTTACCCCCTGTGTTTTATAATAATTTTATCTATTTACCTGAATAGACAGGTCTTGATCTTCTTTCTTATTATACTTCAAAATTTCAAATAAATAAACATTCTCCTATATATATTTACAGATAATTTTTCCGCAACTATAAGTAAACAGTTATTAATCCTCTTTTCTTCGTTCTTTCTTTATCAATCAGCACTTTCAAACTTTACAAAATAAAAAAGAAGCATTTATAAAGAATTTTATTCTATCTTAAAAATTTTAGTAAAAATATTTACTTTCTAATTTTTATCTTTAAATATTTCTCTATCTTTTTAATAAGCTTCTTTAAATTAAAGTATTTAATTCAAGTATAATGTTATCAACAAAATAACAGGAGAATTAAAAATCAAACTGTCTACACGATCAAGTATTCCCCCATGACCTGCAAGTATAGTTCCTGAATCTTTCTTATTTGCCTTCCTTTTAAAATAAGAAATTGAAATATCTCCTAAAAATCCTAATATAGCTATTATTGGTCCCATCCAAATATTAATTTTATATCCATAAGCTGTATTTAAAAAGAATATGGTTGCTGTTGTCATTATTATTCCACCAACTACACCTTCTAAAGTTTTATTTGGACTGATTTTAGGAGCTATCCTTCTTTTGCCAAAAATATTTCCAGTTATATACTGATAAACATCATTCAGTTCTATAAGTATAATCCAAGCTAAAATTAATAGAATTCCACTTTCTATATTTACAAGATATGAAATAAAGCTTATGAAATAAACACTGAAAAATAGACTTAAAATTATTTTTTCTTTTTTAAAAAATATATTAATAAATATTATTATAGATGGAATAAAGAAATAAAAAATATAAATCATATTCTGATATATTATAAAATAATTAATCCCTATTATTAATATACATATCATTTTTATTCCAAAAGTTCTTTTTACATCAAATAATTTTAAAAATTCTATTAATGATAGATAAGATATCAAAATAAATAAAATAATCATTGATATTTTATTTATACTTCCTAGATAAAAAATACCAATTATCATCAACCATGTTTTTATTCTCTGGCATAGATTTGTATATCTTTCTTTACTAAATTTATTTTTTAACAAATAAACAAATATATATGCTCCTATTGCTATAAAAAAGAAAAAAATAAGTATAGGAATTTTCTGAAAAATATTCATATCATCTTTTCCTCCTCTATACAATATTTTTTAAAGTAGCTTTTATTCTATTATATATAGTGACTACTAATAAAAATATTCCTAAATATATGAGATAGTTTATATATTTATTATCTATTCCTATAAATATGAAAATTGACAATATACTTACAAAAAAAGCTCTGTCACTTTTACCCATTGGTCCTTCATAATGTCTTTTTCTATCAATCTGTATAGCCACTATTCCTGTATATTCTGATAATATTCCTAAAAAAGTAAACAGCATAGTTGATATAATATTAATATTTACAGCAGAAAAAAAGCACAGAAAAAAAACTGTATCTGCAACTACATCTCCAATCTCATTGAGAAAAATACCTAAATTTGTTTTTTTATCAAATCTGCTGGCAATCATTCCATCTAATGCATTAAAAGCCATTCTTATTAAGAAAAATAATGGAACTGTCAAAAATAACCATCTATATTTTGAAAATATATAAAAAATTACAGAAAATATAATGCTTAAAATCATAGTTCCAATGGTTATCTGATTAGGAGTTATACCAAAAGAGTTCAACTTTCTGCATAATGGCATCAATAAATCCTGAAATTTTTTCTTTAAATTATATATTGAAATATCCATTATTCTCCTCTCTTTTCAACTAAAGAAACTGTAAAAATTCCAAAATTATCTATAAGCATCTTTCTTTTTTCTAATCCATTATATCTGAAAATATTATCCAGTTCTTTTTGACCTCTTCTTCTCATTATCCAGTTTCTTTCTCTATGATTATTTAAAACAAAAGCTATCTTATGAAGTTGAGGATGCCATGGCTGACCTGTATATATAATGCATCCATTTTTTTCAAGTATTTCAACAGCTCCTTTTACTGCCTGATTTATAAGTTCATTTTCATTGAACAATTCAAATATTCCTGAAATTATAATTATATCTGGTGTAAACTCAAGTTTTTTATAAGTTTCATAATCAAAACAATCTAAATTAGTAAATCTTATCTTTTCCCATCCATTTTCTTCAATGACTTTTTCTCCTGTTGCTATATTCTCTTTTTTAAATTCATTTATTATAATTTCAACATCTGGAAATTCTCTTTTAATGTCAAAAAGATAGTTCCCAACTCCTCCTGCTATATCTAATATCCTTACATCATTTTTGGATAATGTTGTTATTCTTTCTCTGACTAATTCAAGAAGATTTTTCTTTCTCACTCTTATTCCCTGCCACCCTATTTCATTCAAATAGCATCTGTCCATGAATTTCCCTATCCCAAATTTTCCATCAGTTTGATTTTTATAAATATAATCAAGAGAAGGTCCTGAATCAAACCCATGCTCCAATCCTATACTCATTCCCTTACTTAACCATCCTAATTTATTTAGAAGAAATTTTTGTATTCCAAAAGATACTTTTTCTTTAATTGGGATCATCTTCAATAAAATAGTTTCATATTCTTTTTGAGAAAATTTTTCTGGAAGAATATTTATACTTTCCTTTTTTAAACTATAACTTTTTATAATAAAATCATCTATTTTTTTATAAACTTCTTCTCTTTTTTCTTCAAACATAATTCCATGATAGAAATCCTTTAAATATACAAATTCTTTTAATTCACTTCCTAGTTCTAAATAGAATTTTTTCTGAGAATTATTTTTTACGACATAATCTTTTCCAGCAGAAAAAATGATTGTAGGAATATCAATGGCAGCAGAATCATCAGCTAATCTTTTTCCTGCATCTAAAAGATCAACAAGAAGCCTAGCATTGATATCTTTAGTTATTAATCTATCTGAATCATATTTCTTTTGCTCATTTACATCATGAGTCAGTACCTTAGATTTAACATAACTTGGAACTTTGGCATTTTTATTAAGCTTTGTTAAAAGCATAATAGATTCCTTTGCTAAAGGAACATATAATTTTATTTCAAAAGCAGGAGCAAGAAGTGCCATCCCAGCAATTTCAGGTGCATAATCATGTACCCATGCTGTTAGAATAACTCCTCCTATACTATTTGCTACTATAAAAATATCTTTTTCTAATATTTTATATTCTTTTTTTATAAAATTTACAAATGAATTTAAATCTCTTACATAATCCATAAATATTGGAGAACTTTTTTCTTTTGTACATCCATGACCTCTTAAATCATAAGAAAAAATATTATATTTTTTAAATCTTTCGCTAGTTGCAAAATCATTTAATCTCTCTGAATGTTCATGACCTCTATGAATCACAATTAAAGTTTTTTTATTCTCATCAAAATTCCAATTTCTATAAAATATATCTGTACCATCAAAACTTTTAAAATAATTCATCTCCATAAAATTCTCCTTATTTGAATTCTCAATATTTTTCAATAATATCTAATATATAGTTTGGAATTACAGCATATTTAACTATTTTTTTTATTACTGAAACAGCTTCATTAGTTTCAACCTGGTAATTCTTTTTTAAAAAAGCAATTCCTAATGCTGTGCTCCTTGAATATCCCATTAAACAATGGATATATATTTTTTCATTTTTCCCCAAATTTTTATATTCTCCTAATATAAATTCTAAAGCAGATAAAAATATTTCTTCATTAAAATTACAAATATCTAAAAGAGGAAAAGAATAATATTCCCCTTTCTCTTTCAATATCCTGTTTTCCTCTGCTTCAGCTGATAAATCTATTATGATAATTTTTTTATCTGAAATAAATTCTTTAACTTGTCTGTCATTTAATTTTGAACCAATAAAAATATCTGGTGCAATTTCTTTCCAAGGATTTTCCTCATATTTTCTAAAAAATTTCCATAATATATTATAACAAAACAAATATGGGAAATATATTATTTTATTATATGGTGTTATTTTCCCCACTTTCTTTATAAAATTTGGATTATTTTCTATATATGCTTTTCCAACGAGAAAAAAAGTTAAGGAAGGAAAAAATAATACTATGCTCCAATTAAAAAATATTATTCCTGTTGAAAACAAAAGAAAACTAAGTAAAAAATAAATAAATCCTATTTTCTTATTTCTTTCATTAACTTTTTCTGAAAAAATAAATAAAATAAATATAGTAAGCAGCAAAGCAAATATTATATCTATAATATGGTGCTGATAAATAAAAATTGTTGATAATCCCATGAATAAAAACCAAATATAAAATACATATTTTACTTTACTTTTTATTTCTTTCTGAAATACTATTGCAAATACTATTGCATAGCTGATATGTAGAGATGGACATTGGTTAAAATTATTGTCCATTCTTTCAAGAAATTGGAAAATAGTGTTTAAAAAACCATTGCTTATTTCAGGCTTTTCAAATGCAAACTTCAAAGGAAATATAAAAAAAGAAATTGATGATATTACTGTTATGGAATTTATTTGTTTTACTAATATATATAAGCTTTCTTTTGTTTTGCATAAAAAAAATATTATTACAAAAAATATACCAGAACTCATATATGGAATTATTAACCATGAAATAAAGGGTATATTTTTCTCCCAAGGAAAATAAAATGATGGTACTGATTCTAAAGTGGAAGCATGTATTCCAGCTGCTTTATAAAAAAATATAAAAATCAAGTAACTTATTATCATCCATAAAAAACTTTGAATTTTTAATTTTATATTTTTATTTTCCATTACTTTTCCTTAAAAGTATCTTACTTAACATTTTTTTAGGTAATATAGAAAGGATAGAAACAATTATTTTCATTTTCAAGGGGAATATTATTTTTTCTTTATTCTCTTTAATACTTTTGATAATAATATCTGCTGCATATTCTTCTGATATTATAAAAGGTTTTTTAGAGACATCATTATTATTCAATTCCCTCAATTTTAAAGTATCAATATACCCTGGTATAACAGCTGTCACCCTTATTCCAAAATCTGCCAAAGCTTCTCTGTATGCTTCACATAAATTAATAACTACTCTTTTTGATTTGCTGTATACTGATGCCCCTGGATATTCTAACAATGCTGCCACTGAAGATATTGCAGCAATATGCCCATTTTTATTTTTCAACATAATTTCTCTTGCTATTTCAAAAGCATTTATAGTTCCAGCTATATTTACTTTCAGCATATTTACAGCTTCTTCCTGAGTTAATCTTCTAGTACGGCTATTTGAATAATTTCCAGCTGAAGCTATCATTATATCCAATTCTCCATTGGAGAAATCTTTCACTGCTTTTTCAAAAACTTCTTTATCATAAGTATCAAATCTATAAATTTTGAGTTTATCATTTTTTCTTATTTTATCTATTTTTTCTTTATTACGTCCACAAACTGCTACTTCATGACCTTGTTTTAAATATTTTTCAGCAATGGCCAATCCTATTCCTGATGTTCCTCCTGCAATAAATATTTTCATTATATTCCTCCAGTATTAATTTTTCTAAATATTTCAGAGGTATTATATATATTTTTATTTCTCATATTTTTTTTATTATTCTTTCCACTTATTATAGCTTCCTTTGCCCGTTCATACCCATATTTCCATTGAATATCTACATCCTCTCTGAATTTTTCATATTCATCTGGAATTGATAATTCAACTTGTAACTTAAGTAAATTCAATCTGGCTGTCACATAATGTCCTTTTAATTTTGAAGGAACATCAGATGTATCTATCCAATAATCTCCATAGGAATCATGTACTTCTTGCAATCTTTCATTTCCACTATAACCAAAAACTGATTTTACAGAAGAATCCTCTATTTTATCATATTCCTGTTTTAGCTCCAGTATTACTTCATCTGCTAATAATTTTGCCAATTCTATTGGTACAAGATTTATTGCCCCACCAGCAAAATATTCATCATTATGTAGTACTGGTTTAGTATAAAACATATCTGAAATTGATATTCTTGCTGCTTTTAATAAAGAAAAATCTGTTATTATTTCTTCTTTTTCTGCAATTGTGCTTTTCAATAAAACTTTTGATTTTACTTTTAATTCCTCTTTTTTAAATAACTTTTCTGTTTTTTTATCTGTAAAAATAACCTCTTGGTACAATTTTCTATCTCCACATATTTTACCTGTTTCAAATTTATCAAATAGTATTTTAGAACCAATTATAATAGTTTTAATAGAAAGATTTTTTCTTTTACTCAATGTTGGAAGATAATTATCTAAATCTTCTGGTATATCTACTAAATATTTATCAAAAATATTTTCAATATATAATTTTTTTCTTAATTCCCTCAACTTACAATCAATACCTATTCTATAGAGCATTTTTTCTCTAGTTAATTTTAAAGATTTCATAAAACCATATAACTCTAATGACTTCATATATTCTTTTATCTCAATGTCGGTTTCAAGTGAATTTATAATGGCAGCAGCTATTGCTCCACCACAGCTTCCTATAATGAGATCAGGTGTATGCCCCATATCTTTCAATGCAGAAAATATGCCCCCATAGACAGCAAATCTGGATCCACCTCCAGAAAAAATAACAGCTTTTTTATATTTCTGTAGTTTTTCCATATCTTTATTCCCCTCAAAAAAATTTTATCTGTATAAAACTGAATCTAATTAAATTTTATCACATTAATACTTACTCTACCATTTAAATTTTAATATAAAAAAGAGATGCTTAATGCATCTCCAACACCCTATTATTTATTTATATTTTTAGAAACTCTAAATTTTACTATTCTTTTAGAGATAATTTTTAACTTTCTCATAGTTATTTTTAAATAATAAAAAAAGCTCACTGAGTAAATCAGCAAGCTTTTTTATTATAAAATTATTCCTTTTCTTTCATTGATTCAAGTATACTATCAACAAAAATATCCATTTCTTCAATTGTACTTTCATTCATAGAAGAAGTTAATGTAACTCTTTCATTCAATACAGTCGTTTCCCTCATATCTTCTAAAAACTCCTGCATCAATTTACCAGATTCACAAGCCCAAGAACCATTTTCTAATATACCAAATGTTCTTTTTTGTAAATTTAATGCTTTCATATCCATCAAATAATTATGCATTAATGGATAAATTCCTAAATTATATGTCACAGAAGCCAGCACTACATGGCTGTATTTAAATGTTTCAGATATAAGCTGAGAAACATGAGTTTTAGAAACATCATACATTACTACATTTGTCATTCCTTTCTGTACTAGCTTAGATGCCAGTACAGATACTGCATTTTCTGTATTTCCATACATTGAAGCATATACAATCATTACCCCTTTTTCTTCAGGTTCATATCTGCTCCACTTATCATATTTATCAAGGAAATATCCTAAATCATTACGCCAAACTGGGCCATGTAAAGGACATATAATTTTTATATCTATTCCAGCAGCTTTCTTTAAAAGTGCTTGTACATGAGGACCATATTTTCCAACAATATTTGTATAATAACGTCTTGCATCATCAAGCCACTCTCTATCAAATTTTACTTCATCATTAAATAACTTTCCATCTAAAGCTCCAAAAGACCCAAAAGCATCTGCACTGAATAATACTCCATTAGATAGATCAAAACTTACCATAGCCTCTGGCCAATGTACCATTGGAGCTGCAACAAATAAAATCTCATGTTTTCCAAAAGATACCTTGTCTCCTTCCTTTACCTCTTGAGTCTTTGAACTGTCTATATGAAATCCAAATTGAGTCATAAAATAAAAAGCTTTTTCACTGCTGATAATTTTAACTTTTGGATAACGAAGCATTACTTCTTCTATCATAGCAGCATGATCTGGTTCCATATGATTAATAACCATATAATCTAAAAGTCTTCCATCTAGAACTGTTTGTATATTTTCTATAAATTGACGCCCTATTGACCAATCTACTGTATCAAATAATACAGTTTTTTTATCTAAAAGAAGATATGAATTATATGAAACTCCTCTAGGAATAGGGTGTATATTTTCAAATAGATGAAGACGATGATCATCTCCTCCTACCCAGTATAAATCTTCAGTTATTTTTCTAACATTATGCATGAATTACTCCTCCTTTATGCTTAAAACAGCTTAAATTTTTATAGGTATCTTAAACTTCAATAAACATATCCTTATCTTCTCCACATAATGGACAGATCCATTCCTCAGGAAGAGCTTCAAAAAGAGTTCCTGGTTTTATATCATTTTCTTCATCTCCAACAGCTGGATCGTACTCATACCCACATCCGTTGCAGACATGAAGTTTCCAAGTAGGTTTTTCTTTTTTAGGAATAGCTCTCTTCATTTTTTTCATTGGAGGAGCTTCTTTTTTAGGCTCTCCATTATCCAATGCAGCTGTAAGTAAAGGAAGTATTTCTTCTACAGTTCCTATTATTCCATAGTCAGCATTTTTAAATATAGGTGCATTTGGATTATTATTAATCGCAACTATTGTTGTAGCATCTTTTATTCCTTTTAAGTGTTGCCCTGCTCCAGAAATTCCACAAGCTATATACAGATTTCCATTAAATTTTTGTCCAGACATTCCAACATAACGATTCAATGGAAGATATCTCAAAGTTTCAGCTACTGGTCTAGATGATCCAATGGCAGCTCCAGCTTGTATAGCTAGTTTTTTAATAAGTTCCATATTTTCTTTTGGTCCAATTCCTTTTCCAGCACTTACTACACGGTCAGCTTTTGATATAGGAGTATCTAAATCTATCCCTACTGTAAAGTCATAACCATCAGCTTTTAAAGCTTCTACCAGAGCTTCTACTTTCTCTTTTGCATTTCCTTCTTTTAATATTATATTTTTACGAACACCTGTTGGAAGACCTTTTGAAGATGGCTTTTTAGATCCGCCATCACTTTTAGGCATTTTACCAATTAAATGAGAAGCAATAACCACTCTCTGAATTTCATTTGTTCCTTCATAAATAGTACAAATTTTTGCGTCACGATAAGCACGTTCTACTTCCATTCCTTTAAGATATCCAGTTCCTCCAAAAATTTGCAATGCCTCATTCACAATTTCCAAGCATACATCAGAAGCATATTGTTTTGCCATAGCAGATTCCATGGCATAATCTTCATGATTTTCCTTTAATTCTGCAGCACTGTATACTAAAAATCTTGCTGCTCTCAATTTTGTTGCCATATCAGCTAATTTAAATGAAATTACCTGCTGAAAAGCAATAGGTTTTCCAAATTGTTCTCTTTCTTTTGCATATGCAAGAGCATTTTCAAAAGCACCTTGAGCAATTCCAAGTGCTTGAGAAGCTATCCCTATTCTGCCACCATCCAGTGTGAACATAGCAATTTTAAATCCTTCTCCTTCTTTCCCTAAAAGGTTTTCTTTTGGCACTTTTACATTATTAAATATCAATTCAGCAGTTGAAGATGAACGAATACCCATCTTATCATAATGATCTCCAAATGTGAATCCTTCCCATCCTTTTTCAACTATAAAAGCACTTATTCCTCTAGTTCCTATATCAGGAGTTGTAACTGCAAAAACTATATAAGTTTCTGCTTTATCAGCATTTGTTATAAATATTTTTCCACCATTGAGAATATAATAGTCTCCTTCTAATACTGCTGTTGTTTCAGTACCACCAGCATCACTTCCTGCATTTGGTTCTGTAAGTCCAAAGGCTCCTAATTTTTCTCCCTTTGCCAGTGGTACTAAATATTTTTGTTTTTGTTCCTCAGTTCCATAAGCAAAAATAGGATATGAACCTAAAGAAACATGAGCTGATAATATTACTCCTGTTCCTCCATCTACTCTTGATAATTCCTCAACAGCAATCGCATAACTAAGTGTATCTAAACCAGCTCCACCATATTCTTTTGGAAATGGTGTTCCCAATATTCCCATTTCACCTAATTTTTTTACTGCCTCAGTTGGAAATTCATTCTCCTTATCTAACATAAAGGCTATGGGCTTTACCTCTGTTTCAGCAAATTCTCTGATTTTCATACGCAAATTTTCATGATCTTCTGTTGTTTTAAAAAACATATACTGCCTCCTTTTGTTTTAATATTCCAAGTGACTCTTAAAACTTTTTTATAATGGATACAAAATTAAATTTAATGTTTTTTTACTATATATACATAGTATCATTGTGGACTTTTAATGTCAACTATAATTTTTGTTTTTTATTGGTGAATTTTTATTTTAAATAGAACAATTTATAATGAATTTTATTATTTTTTATTAAAATTTTCAAAAAATCTAAAAAAATTTTCTTTAGTATATGTTATTATAAAATTATTCGATCAATTTCTTCTATTTCATTTTTTATTTATAATTTTTTTATAACAATAAAAAAGCAGCTCTGTAAAGTTCAAAGCTGCTTAAAATCAATTATTTTTACTTACTGAAAAGATTAAATATAATTCTTTCCTTCTTAATTTTTATTTCTTTTTTACTTTTATTTTCAAGTTTACTTGTTCCTATTTCTGTTATATTAAAAAATAAATTTACAGCTAATAAAGCTATTGGAAAAAATAGATAAGGTATTACTTTTACCATATCCACACCTAAAGTTCCTGCTATAAATATTCCAGGTACACTCCATGGAACAAGAGTTATTCCCACTGTTCCAGTTGCTTCTACTATTCTTGTTATATTTTTATTTTTTAAATTAAACTTTTCAAAAAGTGGGAGAAAAATAGATATTGGAAGAATAATTGCCAGAAGTTGTGCTCCTGTTACAAAACCTACTCCAAAAGAAACTAAAAATACAGTTACTGTAAGTTGTCTGGAATTCTTTATTCCTGACTGTATCTTACTCAAGAGATTATCAAAAGAATGGCATTCATTTATTATTCCAATAAGGCATCCTATAAATATTATAATTATTACAGTTCCACTTACCTCATTCATTCCTCCTCTAGCAAACAATTTTGTTACTGAAGGATCATTAAACTTTTGATTTACTCCTAATATTGTGCTTCTCATTATATCTACAGTTTTGAAGTTTTGAAATATAAAGCTACTCAATACTCCCATTATTACTGAAGAAAAAAGAACTATATTTGATGGTATTCTTTTTACTCCCAAAATTATGACAATAAGAGGAACTAAAAGAAGTACCGGAGTTATATTAAATACTGTTTCCAGTTCTGTTAAAAATCCATTTATGTTTTCTAAGTTTATATTCTCCACTACTATATTATTTCCAACTATTGTAAATCCTATTATAGCAATAATAAAGGCTGGTATTGTATCCATAAGCATATACTGTATATGTTCAAAAAGATCTGTTTTTCCAAGTGCAGCAGATATATTTGTTGTATCTGAAAGTGGTGACATTTTATCTCCTAAAAAAGCTCCTGATACTATTGCTCCCGCTGTAATCTCAAGAGGTATCCCAACTTGTTTAGCTATTATTATAAATGATACTCCAATTGTTCCTATAGATGTGAAAGATGTTCCTGTTATAACCGCTACAGCTCCAGTCATAGCCATAACAATTGGAACAAAAAATCTAAAATCTATTATTTTAAAACCCCAATAGACCATAGATGGAATTATTCCTCCTATTATCCAGCTGCTTACAATAAGTCCTACCAAAATAACTGTAAGGAGTGCTGGAAATACTCTTTTTACACCACTTCCCATTGCTTCTTCAATATTCTTAAGAGTTTCCCCTCTCATAAAGGCTATTGTTCCTGATACTACTACTCCTGCAAGTATAGGAGGAACCACACCTGTTCTCCATTGAAGTATCGATATCTCTCCAAATACTATAATAAAAATTATTGGAAGAATATCCATAATCAAACTTTTTTTAATCTTTTCTCTCATTTTCATCTCTCCTCTTTCTGCATAAAAAAAGCCTTCTTACATAAAATTGTAAAAAGGCAAAATAATACAAAAAGACATTTCCTAAAAAGGAGATTTTTAATATATTACTAAATTAATTATTTTCCTATACTACAATTCTACTATTCTACATAATTTTACTTTTTCACTGCTTCTACTGTTCTACTGTATTACTTCCTTATGATTATAATTAATTTAATCTATTTTGTCAAGACCCTTATCCTATACTTCCATAAATAAGTCCTAAAATTATTATTACTATTGTTCCTGGAATAAATATATATCTCCCAAACCATAATATTATATTTCCACTTTTAAAATTACTTCCTTTGTTGATTTCAGCCACTACTTTATTTTTATCTATACAATAAAAGTAAATTCCTAGAGATATAACTGCTCCTAATGGAATAAGAATAACTGAAACAAAATCAGCAAATTTTCCAAAATAATTCATATTTAAGTCCAAAAGCAATCCTATAATCAAAGCTATAAACCCTACTATTACAGCAGATTTTTTTCTTGAAAAACTAAATTTATTCATAAATGATTCTACTGGTACTTCCAGTTGATTAATGGCAGATGAGAGAGCAGCAAATATAATACTTAAGAAAAATATTCCTCCAAGTAACCTTCCTCCTGGAATCTGTGAAAAAATTGCTGGTATTGTTATAAATAAAAGTGAAGGTCCTGCTCCTGCATCCAATCCAAAAGCAAAAGCTGCTGGTATTATTATAAATCCAGCCATGAGAGCTGCTATTGTATCGAGAAAACAAGTCTGAATTACACTTTCAAATATATTTACATCATCTCCAAGATAACTTCCATATACCAAGAGTGCTGATCCACTCAATCCAACTGTAAAAAATGCCTGTCCTAATGCCATTATCCATGTCATTGGCTCTTTAAGCATATTCCAATTAGGCTGAAGAAGAAAATTAACTCCAGATACAGCATTTGGCAAAGTCAGTGATCTTATCATAAGTCCTAAAAATATTACAAACATTAAAGGCATTATTATTTTATTTATCTTTTCTATCCCTTTTACAACTCCAAAAGATATAACTGTTACACTAAAGATTATTCCCACTATATGCCATGGAATAGAAGCTCTCTGTCCTGCAAGTTGACCAAAATACTCTCCATACTCAACATGATTTATAGTTCCAGTTAGATATGAAAAAAAGTATCTTATTACCCAACCAAAAACTATAACATAAAATATAAATACTCCTGTAACTGATACTATAGGAACTACTGAAAGATATTTTTTAAAAGGTATTTTAGTATTTTTTATTACCTCAGGTAAACCAAATATTCCTTTTTTCATCATTCTTCCAAAGGATATTTCTCCTACAAGACCAACTACTGCAAATAATGCAATAAATATGAAATATGGTATAAGAAATGCTGCTCCTCCATATTTTCCTAATTTCCAAGAAAATAACCATATATTCCCAAGTCCAATAGCTGCTCCAACACATGAAAGCATGAATCCTATTTTTCCTGTAAAACTTTCTCTTTTTTCACTCATAATATCCCCCATTAAAATAATTAAAAAAGAGGCAGGTCGAAAAATTCATCTGCCTCTTCAACTTTATTGCAATTAATATTTTTTCATAAGTTCTCTCACCGTTGAAACTACATTATCCTTAGATATTTCAATAGTTTCTCCTGTTCTTCTAATCTTAAGTTCCACAATTCCTTCTCCAGCTTTTTTACCAGAAACAACTTTAAATGGAAATCCAATAAGATCTGCATCTTTAAATTTAAATCCAGGTCTTTCATCTCTGTCATCTATCATAGATTCTATTCCATCATTTAAAAGAGCTTCATATATTTCTTCAGCTACCTTTACCTGCTCTTCATTTTTTATATTAGCAGGAATAACATCAACAATATATGGTGCCAAAGCAGTAGGCCAAATAATTCCAAATTCATCATTGTTCTGTTCTATTGTAGAAGCGAGAGTTCTTGATATTCCTATTCCATAACATCCCATAACCATAACTTTACTTTCACCTTTATCATCAAGGAAAGTTGCATTCATAGCTTTTGAATATTTATCTCCAAGTTTAAAAATATGTCCTACTTCTATCCCTCTTGCACTATGAAGTTTTCCTCCACATCTTTCACATGTTTCTCCTGCTTTTACAGTTTTTATATCTGCAACTATATCAGCTTTATAATCTCTTCCATAATTTACATTTATGTAGTGAGTATCAAGATTATTTCCTCCAGCAGTATGATTATTGATTTCAGTTACAGCAGTATCTGCAACTACTTTTATATTTTCTATTTTTATTCCATATGGTCCAATAAATCCTTTTATAAACCCATAATTTTCAATTTCTTCATCTGTAAGAAGAACTACATCTACAGCATTGATTACATTTTTAAGCTTAGTTTCATTTACTTCATAATCACCTCTTATGAGAACCATATACACTTGATCATTCCCCATATCTCTATACATCATAGCTTTTACAGTTTTACTGTAAGGAATATTAAGAAATTGAACTATATCATGTATCTTAGACACATTTGGAGTATCTATCAATTCTGCATTTTTTATCTCTTCTTTTGGGGCTGCTTCTACATTGCTTACAGCAGTTTCCACATTTGCTGCATATGAACAAGAATCACAGTATATGATTTCATCTTCTCCTGAATCTGCTAATACATGAAACTCTTGAGAACCACTTCCTCCTATTGCTCCTGAATCTGCTTCTACTGGTCTGAATTTAAGCCCACACCTTGAAAATATTCTTGAATAGGTATCTCTCATATTTAAAAATTCTTCATCTAATGACTCAGCTGTTGCATGAAAAGAGTATCCATCTTTCATGACAAATTCTCTTCCTCTCATAAGTCCAAATCTTGGTCTTATTTCATCTCTAAATTTAGTTTGAATTTGATAAAGACTTAATGGCAATGCTTTATATGAAGATATATCATTTCTTATCAGGTCTGTTACAACTTCTTCATGAGTTGGTCCTAATACAAAATCTCTTTTATTTCTATCTTGAAGCTTCATCATTAAAGGTCCCATTACATCCCATCTTCCACTTTCTTTCCATAATTCAGCTGGTTGAAGTACTGGCATCAATATTTCCTGTGATCCTGCTCTATTCATTTCTTCTCTTACTATATTTTCCACTTTTCTTAAAGCTTTATATCCTAATGGTAAATATGTATAAACTCCACTTGTAAGTTTTTTTATCATACCTGCTCTCAATAGAAGTTTATGACTTGCTGTTTCTGCTTCTTTTGGAGTTTCCTTAAGTGTTTTTATATAACTCTTACTAAATCTCATTTTACCCTCCGAATTTTCTATAATTTACTCTATATTCTATCATATTTTAATTTTTTTTTCTAATTTTCTTTAAACTTTTCTTCAATGTCATATTTCAGATATCTATTTTTTATTATTCCCTTGTTTTCTTTGAGATAATCTGTACAGATATCCTTCACAAGCTTGATAGTTTTTACATCATGAACTATGTCTGTAAATTTAAGATCACTAAATCCACTTTGTTTTGTTCCAAATATCTCTCCTGATTTTCTAAGTTTTAAATCTTCTTCTGCTATCTTAAATCCATCCTGTGTCTCTTCCATTACTTGAAGTCTGGATTTAGATACTGCATTATCTGTTCTTGATACTAGAAAACAGTAAGATTGATATTCTCCTCTTCCTACTCTTCCTCTTAATTGATGAAGAGCAGAAAGTCCAAATCTTTCAGCATTATTTATTACCATAACTGTAGCATTTGGCACATCTACTCCGACTTCAATAACAGTAGTAGATACCATAATATCCAGTTCCTTGTTTTTAAAACTGCTCATTATTTCATCTTTATCGGCGTTCTTCATTCTTCCATGAAGTACTCCTATTCTATAATCAGGAAGATATTTGTTCACTTCTTCAAGAAGTTCCTCTGTAGATTTAGCTGCTAGTTTTTCACTTTCCTCTATAAGAGGTGCTACAAAATATGCCTGTCTTCCTTGAGATAATTTTTTCCCAATAAATTCATACATAGTCTTTGTTTCATCTATTGTAGCTATCCACTTAGTTTTTATAGGTTTTCTTCCTGGAGGAAGCTCATCTATTACTGATACATCTAAATCCCCGTAAATACTCAATGCCAATGATCTTGGAATTGGTGTCGCACTCATTACTACTAAATTAGCGAGAACTCCCTTATCTCTCAATAGTTTTCTTTGTACTACACCAAATCTATGCTGTTCATCTATTATTATTAGACCAAGCCTTTCAAATTCTACATTTTCTTCTATAAGAGCATGAGTTCCTATTACTATATCAACTTCTCCCTCTTTTATTGAATCCAGAAGTTTCTGTTTAACTTTCCCTTTAAAACTTCCTGTAAGAAGTTCCACTTTTACTCCAAGTTTTTCAAATTTATCTTTTACAGAAAGATAATGCTGTACTGCAAGTATCTCTGTTGGTGCCATTAATACTCCCTGATATGAATTTTCTACCATGTAAAGCAAAAGAACCATAGATACTATTGTTTTTCCACTTCCTACATCTCCCTGTATAAGTCTGTTTATTATTCTTCCATTAGAAAGATCTCTGTATATTTCTGTTATGACTTTTTTTTGCGCTTTTGTCAGAGAAAAAGTTAACTTTTCAAGATATTCTTTTACTAAGGTTTTTTTATCCTCAAGTTCATATTTACTTGTATTCCGGCTATCCATTTCGAATCTTTTCTGAAGGATTCCCATTTCTAAAACTAATAGTTCTTCTATAGCAAATCTTCTTTTTGCCTCTTCAAGATTTTTGCTATTAGTTGGAAAATGTATTTCCTTCATTGCATGTTCTCGATCCATTACTTTATATTTTTTCAATATCTCCTCTGGAATATTTTCCTGAAAAATATATAATTTACTTTTCACAGCTTCTTTCATCAATTTTCGAAGAGTATTCTGTGGCATTTCTTTGCTTGTACTATATATGGGAAGTATTTCTCCTGCTTCAAGTTTCTGCTGATTACTTCCTAATTTGAATTCTGGATTTACCAGCTGATATATATAACCTCTTTTTATCTGACCAATGAATATATATTCCTCTCCTATCTTTAAAGTTTTTCTGAGATAGGGCATTTGAAACCATACCAGTTCTATTATCCCTGTATTGTCGGTAGCTGTTGCCTTGACCATCTTCAGCCCCGACCTAGTGGGGGGTGCACTCACAGTAAGAAGAGTTGCTTTGAGAACTACATATTCATCTCCACGAAGATCTCCTATTTTCATGATATTAGTTCTGTCATCATATGCTCTTGGGAAATAGTAAAATAAATCATACAAAGATTTTATTCCCAGTCTTTTCAGCTTATTTGTATTTTTTTCATCGAAATACTTTATTTCAGCATCTTCTATAGGCTGATACATATCTCTGTACTCTTCTTTTTTCATCTAAATTTCCCTCCTTTTATATAAAAATTATGAGGCAGCTCAAAACTAAAATAATTTTGAACCCCCTCACTATACTTTTTTCTAATCTAATTGATCTAGTAATTCCTCTGCAATATCAAAGTTAGCATAAACATCTTGAACATCGTCAAGATCATCTAATGCATCATAAAGAACCATTACTTTCTTAGCAGTCTCAAGATCAGTGATCTCAACTTTATTTTCTGGATTCATTGAAATTTCAGCTTCTTCATAAGTATATCCTGCTGCTTTCAGATTTTCAAGAACAGTTTGAAATTCAGTATAATCAGTAATAACTTCAAATATTCCATCTTCTTCAGATACATCCTCTGCTCCTGCCTCTAAAGCTGCCATCATGAATTCATCAGAATCTACTCCTTCAGATTTTACAGTGATAACTCCCTGTTTTTTAAACATCCAAGCAACAGCACCATCAGTTCCAAGATTTCCACCTTTTCTAGTGAAAGTCATTCTTACTTCTGAAGCTGATCTATTTTTATTATCTGTAACTACATCAACTATAAAAGCAGTTCCTGCTGGTCCATAACCTTCATATCTGATTTCAGAAAATTCTACTCCTTCTAGTTCTCCAGTCCCTTTTTTTATAGCTCTTTCTAATATATCCTTAGGCATATTTCCAGCTTTTGCTTTCTCTATTGCAAGTCTGAGTCTAGGGTTGAAATTTGGATCTCCTCCACCTTCTTTAGCTGCTATTGTTAGTTCTCTCCCAAATTTAGTGAATAATTTTGCTCTCTTTCTATCTTGAGCACCTTTTCTATGCTGAATATTATTCCATTTACTATGTCCTGACACAAAAAACCTCCTAATTTTTCTTAATAATATAAAATTTTATCACATTAGCTTAGATTTTTCAATATTTCTTAACTTCAATCATACTATTTTTTAAAAAAATGATATCTACTTTTTTATCATGTTCTTCATTTTCTATTTTTTCTACCAATTGAAAATCATAAGCAATAGATATTTTTACAGAATCTGGATAGTTTCCTAAAAATCTATCATAATATCCTCTTCCAAATCCTATTCTGTTTCCATCTTTATCAAAAGCTATTCCTGGAACCACTATCAAGTCTATTTTTCCAGTGTATTTATCTCCAATAGGTTCTTCTATTCCCATAGCTCCTTTTTGAAAACCTCTTCCATATTCTACAGCTTCCATTTTTTCTTTTCCTGCTGTTCTTGGAAGTAGAAGTTTTTTCCCTGCTTTTATTAAAGCTTCATTTATTTCATGAGTATCTATTTCATTTCTAAAGCTCATATAACTCATTATTATTTGTGCTTCTCGAAAATATCTGCTTTTCAATAAAGCTTTTGTTATTTTTTCACTAGTTTCTTTCACTTCAAAAGAAGGAAGTAGTTCTCTTTTTTCTCTTATACAATTTCTAATACTCTTCTTCTCCATATCCTTTTGACATCTCCTCTTTCAAAAGTTTGAGATCGCTCCAGAATTCTATAGCTACTTTAGATTTTTTTCCGCTGTCATTTCTAGATTTTTTTACAAAATTCACGTCATAAGTCAAAAGAAGTTTTATTCCACCAATCCATTGAATAAATTTTCCTCTTTCCTCTCCTATTTTTACTTCTCTTTTAAGAAGAGCTCTTGCTGCTTCAGATCCTAATGCCACAACTATTTGAGGATTTATAAGAGCTATCTGCATATCCAGCATTTCCAACAATTCATTTTGATCATCTTCCATATAATCTCTAAATTTGCAATCTTTTTTGGCAAGTGTAGTTATGTAGTATTCATCTGGCACTATTCCTTCTATATCACATAATTTTATAAGGAATTCTCCACTAGAACCAGAAGCAACTTTTAAATCATCATTTTGATAAAGATCTGGATCATCTCCTATAAAAAGTACAGGGGCCTCTTTATTTCCGCTTCCTATAAGAAGCTTTCTATCAGCTCCCTCTCCATAATTATTTCCAAGACCTCCTACTTCAAACTTTATAGTTTCCCAAAGTTCTCCTACTTCTTCATTTATCATTATCTACACCTCCTTACAGCTCAAAAACATCTGTTACTTTATCCTGCATAGCTATTTCAAAATCAAGTTTTATATTACTGGTTAAAAGCTCTTCTCTTAAAGTATTTCTCACTATATCATAATTGTTACTATCCTTACTGATATGAGCAAGATATACTTTTCTTAATCTTTCAGTATACATATCTTTTATAAATTTAGCTGCATCATTATTAGAAAGATGACCATTTCTGCTTTTTACCCTTGCTTTCAAATCCCATGGATAACTGCATTTCATAAGCATATTATAATCATAATTACATTCAATAATCATAATATCTACTTCTTTAAAATATTCCTTTACTGTATTGCTTACATAACCTATATCTGTTGATATAGCCATTCTTTTTCCACATTCAGTTTCTAATCTGTATCCTATGGTTCTTTCTGCATCATGCATTACATCAAAAGGACGTACTTTTATTCCATCTTTTAAAAAAAAGTCCTTTGTTATAAATCTTAAATTTTTATCAGAAATTTTTCCAAGCTTACTCTCTCCTGCAGTATAACTTTCAGGTGTTATATATATTGGAATGTTATATTTCCTTGATATTATTCCTGCTCCCTGTATATGATCTGTATGCTCATGTGTTATCAGCAAAGCATCTATTTCATTTATATCCCTATCTATACATTTTAATTTTTCTTCTATTTTTTTGCAGCTAAAACCTGCATCAACTAAAAGCTTGATACCATCATTCTCCACAAAAATAGAGTTTCCACTACTTCCACTTCCTAAAATTGAAACTTTCATTTATTATTTCCCTTCTAAAATAAAAAATTATTAACATATAAATTATATCGTAAATTACTTTTTTATACAACTGTTATTCTCACTATGAAAACTTAGAACTAAATATTTTTTTTATTTTTGAAATTTTATTTTTTTCTTTGTAACATTTCTGTCACAATTCATTGATATATTATGTGTATAAAATCTTTCCCCAAGATGTTTTATATATAGATGAGAATAGCAGAGCAAACCTCCCTGTTTGTTCTGCTATTTTTATTTTTTTATTATTTACTTACATGTATCAAACGATGCTCACTTTCGGCATCTAATATAAATCCTTTTATTGTTTTTTGTAAACCTACATTATCATATGGATATACAAGAACAAGCATTGGAACTTCCTCCTGAACTATATTTTGAGCTTCTTTATAATATTTAATTCTATCCTCTGGAACTGTGCTTTCTCTTCCCATATCAAGAAGCTGATCCATTCTTGAATTATTGAAATATGTTCTATTCCCTGAACTTCCATGATTTTTAGAATGGAATAAAGCATACAAAGCCGAGTCAGAATCTGGGCTTGAAGTCCATCCTAATAAAAACATATCATGTTCTCCTCTTGCCAATCTATCAAGATATGAACCCCATTCTAATATTTCTATTTGAAGATCTATTCCTATTTGTTTCAATTGGTCTTGAAGGATAACAGCTATATCTCTTCTTACTGTATTATCATTTAACCATATTTTTGTTTTAAATCCATTTGGATATCCTGCTTGTGCTAAAAGTTCCTTGGCTTTAGCTATATCAAAAGAATATTTTTTAGCATCTTTACTATATCCAAATACGCTAGGAGATACTGGTGAATTTGCTTCATTAGCTGCTCCTAAATATACTGCATCTATAATACTCTGTCTATCCACAGCATAAGCTATTGCCTGTCTTACAAGTTTATTATCAAAAGGAGCTTTTTTAGTATTAAATCCAAGATAATTTATATTCATTGCTGGTTCTTGAATAAGATTTAAATCTGAATGTTCTTTAACCATTTTTAAATCAACAGGATCTATATCATATGCAATATCTGCTTCTTTTGTTTCTAAAGATATTGTTCTGTTTACTCCTTCTGGAATAACTCTAAAGACCAATGTATCTATTGCTGGTTTTCCTTTAAAATAGTTAGGATTTGCTTTCAAAGTAACTTTATCTCCTGATCTCCAAGAATCAAAGATAAATGGTCCTGTACCTATTGGTTGTTGTCCATAATCATTCCCTGCTGCTTTCACTGCTTTTTCATTTAAAATAGCAGCACCTTTATGAGCTAGATAATTTGTTAATGGTCCAAAAGGTTTTGTTGTTGTTATTTTAACCGTACTATCATCTACAGCTTCTATTTTATCTACATCATAAAAAAAACTCATTAAACTTGGAGCTTCTTTAGCTCTAGTCAGACTAAATACAACATCTGAAGCTTTTAATGGATCTCCATTATGAAATTTAATATCTTTTCTTAAATGCAAAACTAAAGTTAATGGGTCTATCTGTTCCCAACTTTCTGCTAATGCTGGAACAAGTTTCATATTTGTATCTCTTTCTATCAAAGTATCATAAATATTAAGATATACTCTGTGTGATGGAACGTCATTTGAAGCTGTTGGATCCATACTTTTTGCATCTGCATTCTGTGCTACAACTACAGTAGTTTCAGCATAAACTGCATTAAAACTAAATAAAGCAATCATCATAAACATCAAAATTGTAAATATTTTCTTTTTCATAAATGGTTCCCTCCTAATATTTCCAATCTGTAACAATATAAGTATACTCTATTAATATCTAAAATCAAGATGATTTTTGAAATTTTATTTTTTTCTTTGTAACAATTTTGCCATAATTACTTGATATATTAAACATATAAAATCTTTCCCCAAGATGTTTTAATATATAAGTATATGAAAATAGCAGACAGTAAAAAACTGATCTGCTATTTTCATATTTTTTATTTATGTTAATTAAATAAGGTCTTGCTGATTTTCAAAGATTATACTCTTATATCTTCATGACTTCCTGATCTAATTGCTTCTACAGTAATTGTTTATTTTTATCTTCATATAGATTCTATTTCTAAAACCTTCATTATAAAATATATAAGATAAAATTAATATACTGTTGGATTCTCTAAAAAAGTTATCGTTTTTTCTTCACAATTTAACTCTGCTACAATTCCATATGGAATTATTCCTATTGGTTTAGAATGTCCAAAATTTATGTTATAAAAAATAGGAAGATTTACTAATTTTTCCTCATTAACTACAACATCTTTAATTGCTGTTTTATACTCTTCATAAAATACTTCCCCTTGTGGCTTTCCTACAATGATCCCATTTATTACATTTAGTATTCCTTGAGCAGCAAGATTTCTAAAAGTCCATTTAATAAATTCTGGTGATGGTTTATCTTCACTTGTTTCAATAAATAATATGGAATTTGTCCATTTGTCTAAAGTTGGCCAAATTTTTGTACAATTAACCATCATAAACACATCTATACATCCACCTAAAAGATGCCCTTTTGTAATTCCAGTTCCATTTATAACTTCATAACCATGTATATCTTTTTTCATTGTATGTGATATATTTATATTATTTTTTTCCCATAAAATATATTCATCTGTCCATTCCAAACTTGGAAGAAGAGAATATTTATTCCATTCTCCAAATAATATATCATTAACAGCATTTTGAGTATAATCAAACATTTTTACATATTCACCAAATTCACACATTATGGAAGGTCCATAAAATGATATAAGCCCTGCTTTGTGCATCATAAAATGATTTATAGTACTGTCTGAATATCCCATAAATATTTTAGGATTATTTTGTATGATTTCTAAATCAATATATGGAAGTATACGTATTGTATCTTCTCCCCCAATAGCACAAAAGACAGCTGAAATTGATTTATCTAAAAATGCATCCATTAAATCTTTAGCTCTTAATTCTGGATGTTGTGCTATAAATTCACTGCCTTTCAATGCATTCGGCATACAGATAACTTCTAATTGAAAATCTTTTTCCAGTCTCTCTTTTGCAATATAAAATTTATGAATAAAGTTTTCATCTCCTAGTCCACCCCATGAAAGACTGACAATAGCAATTTTATCACCTTTTTTTAATCTCTTTGGTTTTATCATTCAGATACCTTTCTTTCACAAAATGAAGAACTTTTATTTTATTTCTTAATGAAAAATTTAAAAAAATTCAGTTAATTAAAATAAATTTATTCTTTTAAATTTTAATTATATTTTTTGCATAATTCTTCAAAATCCTTTAAAAACTCATCTACATGTTCTTTTTTAGTTGCCCAAGATGTAACAAAACGTATAGCAGAATACTTTTCGTCTATTTTTTCCCAGAATTCATATCTATATTTTTTATCTATTTCTTCTATCATTTCCACTGGAAATATTGGAAATTGCTGATTTGTATATGAATCTGTTTTTAGCTTAAATCCTTTATCTAAAAATGCTTTTTTTAATGTCATAGCCATTTCATTAGAATGTTTTCCTACTTGATAATAATTATCACCTTTAAATAATTCAGCAAACTGTACTCCTAAAAGTCTTCCTTTCGCTAAAGTAGCTCCTTTTTGCTTTGTGATACGTATAAATTGGCTCTTTCTTAATTCTTCATTAATTATTACTAAAGCTTCTCCAAACAGAAGTCCACATTTTGTTCCACCTATATAAAAAACATCTGAATATTTTGGATAATCTTCAAGTTTTAAATCATTTTTTTCTGAAGCTAAGGCTGAAGCAAGTCTTGCTCCATCAATATATAATAAAGATCAATAAGTTCCTGTTTACTATAAAGAGTTCCTATCTCTGTAGGATTTGATATATATACCATTTTAGGCTGTACCATGTGAGTATCTTCATGAAGATCAACAGACTTGCTTATAATTTCTACATCTAATTTTCCATCTCCTGAAGTTTTTAATTCAATTACTTTATGTCCAGTAGCTTCTATAGCTCCACCTTCATGTACACTTATGTGTCCAGTATCTGCAGCTATTACTGCCTCATGAGGACGAAGGGAGTGAGCTATTGTAAGCAGATTTGTTTGAGTTCCTCCTACCAAAAGACGCACATAACAGTCATCACACTTAATACTTTTCTTTATTGCTTCTATAGCCTGAGCTGTATATTCATCTTCACCATATCCAACTGTTTGTTCCATATTTGTTTTCAATAAAGCTTCCATTACATATGGTAATGCTCCTTCACTGTAATCGTTTTTAAAACTTATCATCTTTTCCTCCTTATGCAGCCTTTTATTTCTATAAAAAATCACACCCTGTATAAGAAAATTATAATAAGTTTATTTATATTTGTAAAGATTTCTTTTATATGTATTTGTATATTTTGAAATTTTTACAGCTCTATTTTATTAGAATAAATTTTTTCTGGTTATTTTAAACATATTTTTCAAAATAGTTTATTCTAAGTTATCTCTATTTTATCCTTAAATTCTATATAAAAAAAATGAAATTTTATATTATCATTTTGCCTAATGCTAATTATTCAAACAAAATTCTTGAATTTTTAGTCAAAATGTGGTATTTTTCTTTATAATAAATAAGTTTTCTTTTTTCTTGAAAAATGCAAAGACAATTAGGAAACTTATCTAAATCTTTTTATTAAAGATTATAAGGGGGAATTTGTATGTTAATGAACAGTTTACAGGCTTTTATTGTACTAGGTATAGTATATTATGCTGGTGAATTTATTGGAACAAGGACTAAGGCATGGATACCTTCTGTTTTTGTCACTGCTTGTTTATTCTTACTTGGATATTGGACATTCTTTCCAAAGAATATAGTTGATATTGCTGGACTAGGAGCTCCACTTGGTGGATTACTTGCTATTATGCTTTGTATTACTCACATGGGTACTATTATTAGTATAGAACAACTAAAATCACAATGGAAGATTATCTGTGTAACACTTGCAGGATTATTGGGAATGGTAGTTTTCTGCTGGTTTATCTGTATCCCTTTAGTAGGCCGTGATTATGTTATAGCTGGGCTTCCATCTCTTACTGGAGGAATAGTTGCTGCTACAATGATGAATCAGGCTGCTGCAGCTAAAGGACTTCAAGTTGCTGCTGTTCTTGCTATTGCTATGTATGCTATTCAAGGATTTGTTGGTTATCCATTAACTGCCATTGTATTGAAAAAAGAAGGAAAAATACTTCTTGAAAGATATCACAAAGGAGAAAGAGGAGTTCTTGGAAATGATGGTGTTGATACTGACACAGGAAATATGGCTGTCAAAGAAGAAACTAAAAAAACACTTATTCCGCCTATGCCTGAAAAATATTCAACTACTGCATTTATATTACTAAAACTTATGCTTGTATCTTACTTATCTACAGTTATATCTGGTTGGACAGGTGGAAAACTTAATGCTGCAGTTATTACTCTTATTTTAGGTATAGTTTTTACTGAACTTGGATTCTTAGATAAAAACTCTCTTCAAAAATCTGGTTCTTATGGATTCTTAATGTATGTTCTTATGATATTTGTTTTTTCTGGTCTTAAAGATGCTACTCCTGAAATGCTTTTAGAGTGTATAGGACCAATGTTTGTAATCATAGTTGTTGGAGTTATAGGAATGGGAATATTTTCTATTCTTGTTGGAAAATTCCTGAAAGTAAGCTGGAGAATGGCACTTGCTACCTCACTTACAGCTCTTTATGGATTCCCACCTAACTATATACTTACTGAAGAAGCTGCAAAAGCTCTAGCTCAAACACCAGAAGAAAAGCAATTTCTTATGGATAATACTCTTCCTCAAATGATTGTTGGAGGATTTGTAACAGTAACTATAACTTCAGTTATTATAGCTGGAATATTTGTAAATCTGATCTAGATATTTTGTATCAATTTTAATAAAAAGGAGATTTTTTCATGGATATAAAAAAACTTGCTGAAAAATATGATGATTATATCATTGAACAAAGAAGATATTTTCATCAACGCCCTGAATTATCTTTTGAAGAAAAAGAAACTACTCAAGCCTTGAAAAATCAGCTTGAAGATATGGGAATAGAGGTAACTACTTTTGATGATTACTATGGACTTGTAGGTATAATCCATGGTGGAAAAAAATCAGGAAAAACTATAATGTTAAGAGCTGATATAGATGCTCTCCCTATAGAAGAACATGCTGATGTTCCTTTTGCTTCAAAAAATGGAAAAATGCATGCATGTGGACATGACTGTCATATGGCTATGCTCCTTGGAGCTGTGAAAATTTTAAATGAAGTTAAGGATGAACTTGATGGAGATGTAAAAATATTATTTCAATCAGCAGAAGAATCTTGTTATGGAGCTAAATATTATGTAGAAAAAGGTATTCTTGATGATGTAGATGCTGTATTTGGTATGCATATTTGGGGAACTCTTGATGCTCCTTATTTCAATTTAGAAGCAGGTGGAAGAATGGCTTCTTGTGATAACTTTAAAATAACTGTAAAAGGTACAAGTGCTCATGGTTCTGCTCCTCATCTTGGACATGATGCCATTGTTGCTGCTGCTTCAATGATAATGAATCTTCAAACTTTTGTAAGTCGTATGAATGATCCTTTGAATACTCTTGTTCTTTCAATTGGTACTTTTAAAGGTGGTCAAAGATTCAACATAATTCCTAATCATGTTGAAATGGAAGGAACTATACGTACTTACTCAAGAGAATTAAGAAAAAAAATGGAAGCAAATATAAAGACAATAATTGAAAATGTTGCTAATATTTTTGGCTGCAAAGTGGAATTAGAATATGATGCTTTCCCTAACCCTGTTATTAATGAGCACAAGGATTTAAACAGACTTGCTCATGATGCTGCTGTAAAACTATATGGTGAAGAATCTCTTACTACTATGCCTAAACTTACAGGTTCAGAGGACTTTGCTTATTTTATGGATAAAGTTCCTGGATTCTTTGGATTTTTAGGATGTGCAAATGAAGAAATAGGAGCTTGTTATTCTAATCATAATGACAAGTTTAAAGTGGATGAAACTGTACTGCACAGAGGTTCTGCTCTATATGCTCAATTTGCAGTTGACTTCCTAGCTGAAAAATCTAAAAATGAGGGAGGGAATAAATAATGCTGATCAAAGAACTTTCTGAAAAATATAATGATTATATAATAGATCGTAGAAGATATTACCATCAATATCCTGAACTTACCTTACAAGAAATTGAAACTACAAAATCTATAATCAAAGATTTAAAAGAAATAGGGATAGAAGATATAAAAACATTTAAAGATTTCTATGGATGTGTAGGAATATTAAAAGGAGGAAAGCCTGGTAAAACTGTTCTTCTACGGGCTGATATTGATGCTCTTCCTGTATTAGAAAAAACTGAACTTCCTTTTGCTTCAAAAATTGAAGGAAAGATGCATGCATGTGGACATGATAATCATATAGCTATGTTATTGGGAGCTGCTAAAATCCTATTTGATATGAAAGATGAAATTGCAGGAACTGTTAAGTTTTTATTTCAGCCAGCTGAAGAATTAGCTGTAGGAGCAAAGGCTGTTGTTGAGCAAGGTGTTATGGATGATGTTGATGCCTGCTATGGTATTCACATCTGGTCTATGGTAGATTCTCCAAAAATCAATATGGAAATTGGAGAAAGAATGGCTTCTTGTGACAACTTTAAAATAACTATCAAAGGATTTGGAGCTCATGGTTCTGCTCCTCACTTAGGACATGATGCCATTGTTGCTGCCAGTGCTGTTATAATGGGACTTCAGACTATTGTCAGTCGTATTAATAATCCATTGAATGCTGCTGTTATAACTATTGGAGTAGTTGATGCTGGACAAAGATTTAATATAATTGCAGATAAAGCCGTATTAGAAGGAACTGTACGTACTTTTAATAAAAAATTCAGAATGGAAATTGAAGGACTTATCAGACAGATATCTGAAGATATAGCTGCTGGATATCAATGTACTGCTGAAACTGAGTATTCATACCTAACTGGTGCTGTTATTAATGAAGATCAACATCTAGTTGATTTAGCTCAAAATGCAGTAAAAAAACTATATGGTGAAGAAGGCTTAGCTGAACTTGAAAAAATGACAGGTTCTGAAGATTTTGCTTACCTTATGGAAAAAGCTCCAGGAGTATATGGTTTTATTGGTGCAAGAAGTGCTGAAATTCCTGGTTCTGAAAAAAGCAATCATCATGAATGTTTCACAGTTGATGAAGCTGCATTACAGAGAGGAGCAGCTGTTGCTGCACAATTTGCTTTTGACTTTTTAACTGAAAAATAATAGATTGCTATTTGACAAGGGAGATGAAATTTCAACTCCCTTGTTTTTATATTTGCATTACCATAAGTTTTCCAGCTTCAAAAGCATTTTGACAATCTATAGGAAATTGTGTACGTTTGTGCTCTGCCTTTACTTTTTCTGAAAATATTTCTATTTTATATTTATTGTAATCACTAAACTGATAAGTATTAAATGCATAAATAATCTCTGGTTTTTTAAATACATTAGCTATTATTGATTCCATATTTGAAAGACGTACATCGTAGCCAAATTGTTTCATTAAATCTTCAGGAACATTCATAGTATAAATCATAGCTGTAGGCATTTTTTTGGGAGCTATTTTTTTGTAGCCCTCCTCATAAGTAGTAAATGGAAAAATTAACCTTTCAAAAAAGCTGCGTAATTGACCTGTTATATCTCCAAAATATATTGGCGAACCAAAGACAACTCCATCTGCTGTGGAAACTTTTTCTAACACTGGTTGTAACTCATCTCTTACAATACATTTTCCATAAGTATTTCCCTCTTTTCTTTTACATCCAAAACAGCTTATACAACCTTTATAATTCAAATCAAATAAATTAATCATTTCTGTTTCAATATCTGGAGAAACAGATTTTGCACCTTCTAAAAATTTATTACACATTGTTGCTGTATTTTCTTTTTTTCTTGGACTTCCATTAATTGCAATTATTTTCATAGTTCATTCTCCTTCAATAATTATTTTTGGTGGTTGACTTTATGTTTATATAAGTATATAATAACAAAAACAATTGTACAAGTACGCACAATTTTATTTCTTAGTATCTATTATATACCTAGGAGGATATAAAATATGAACGAACTCGAATATATGAATGAATTTAAAAAAAGTTATGATACAATATACAATAATAAATGCCCATTACTTTATGCATTAAAAATAATTGGGCAGAAATGGAAACTTCCTATTCTGTGGCATCTGTCTGAATCTGAAATGCTGCATTACAATGAATTAAAAAGATGTGTTGCAGGAATCACAAATACTATACTCACAAAATGTTTAAGAGAGCTAGAATCAGATGGACTTATTTCAAGATTTCAACATAATACCATTCCACCCTCTGTAGAATATCGACTGACTGAACATGGAAAGTCATTACTTCCTACATTGAATGAATTATATCATTGGGGAAAAGAACAGATTAAATTAAATGATAAAAAGTAATGTGCAAGCATATTTGGAGATTATTATTAAAATTCCTATAAAGAGTGATATAATTACATAAAAATAAATGACCAAATCTTAAGTATCCTAAAAAATTTTTATCTCACATCAATTTAAAAATATACTTAAATACAAAAACACGATTATCTAAGAATAGTTAATCGTGTTTTATAATTTTTCTCATAATTGCAAATTTCTTATTTTTATTCTCCTTCTTGTTCTCCAACTCCAAAATATTTTCCTGGAGAAACTCCTTCATACTTTCTGAATATTCTTATAAAAGTATTTGAACTATTATATCCTATAAGTTCTGCAAGTTCTTTTATTTTTAAATCCTTATTATATTCCATAAGTTCCTTTGCTTTTTCTATTCTGTAGATGCTCAGATAGTTTTTAAAATTATCCCCCATAACCTTTTTAAATAATACACTTGTATATTTAAATGAATGTCCTAAATGATCTGCAAGGTTTTCTAGTGATATATCTATCATATAGTTCTCATCTAAGTATTTTTCTATTTTTATTCTAGTGCTTTCTGTATCACTCAAATCTTTAACTTTTACAGCTTTACATATTTCAAAGATTTTTTCTTCAAATTTATTTTTTAATTCATCAGCATCTTTTATAGTGAGAAGTTCCTCTGCCTTAAAACTTTTTATTTCTATTGTTTCATCCATATCTTTAAGTTCTATAAACATTCTTCCTAATGTGTTGTATAAAAGGCCTCCAAATTCTTTTATATATTTTTTATCTATATTTCTACTGTATTTATCATCAAACATTTCTTCAAGCACTCTTCTTACACTAATTTCATTTGAACTTAAAGTTCTCATTATAAGCTTTGCCTCCAATTCAATTGGATAATAATATTTCTTCTGATTACTTTCATCAATATTATCTTTAAATATTATTCTTTCTTGTTTAAATACAAATTTATAATCTAGAATTTTTTTAGCTGCTCTATAAGCTCTTGGAAGTTCTTCCAGATTCTCATATGCATCTGTTACAGCCACTGTAAATTTAAGTGAAAAATTTCTGTCTATATGAACAGCCAAACATTTTAATATTTCATACAGCTCCTCTTTAGCAAAAATATTTTCCAATATAAAAGCTATACTCTTATAATCTATATCAACTATTTCACAAACTACATCTTCTGAAAAATATTTTAATATAAGCTCTTTAGAAAGATCAAACTTATTAAATATATTTTCTACAGAATCTATATCATATATTTCCATAATTATAACTCTGTATTTTTTTACTTTAAAAATTTCAGATTCTTCTATCAAATTGGAAATACCCTTTGTCTCTGTTATTCCAATCAGAAAATCTTTTATTTTTTTCTTTTTTTGATATACTTTTAAATCTGTTATTTTATAATTTAAATCTTCATTTATTGTACTTATTTCTTTTATTTTATTTTCAATATATTCCAGTTCTTTTTCATTATTATTTTTCATATATCCCATTTTTCTAGCAAGTTGTTTCATTGGTTTAATAACAAGATATATTCCCAGAAGAATCATAAAATAGATTATTCCAATAACCAAAACTACTTTAAATAATTCATAAAGAACTATATTAAAAATATTTATTCTAGGTTGAACATAAAATAAAATTTCATAAAAATATGGAATGTAAAATTGGTATATTTTCTTTTCTCTAAAAAAATTTTCAACATTCTTTTTTTCAATGATCATTTCTTGAATTTTTTTATATTTTTTTTCATTTTCTTTCTTGTTTCCAAGATTTAAAATATTTTTATGATTAGTTATATACCAGTTTTCTAACTCTCCATATATTTCAGCAAAAAAGTCATTTTCATTTAATGAAACAATCCAATAAATTACAGTTTTTTCTAAATCATCAGCTTCTCTAAAAAAAATATTTATTTTATTATTATTTTTCACAATATATCTTTCACATTTTTCTATATTTTCTGGAAATCCATGATCTCTATAATAATTTTTTCTGTCCAGTGTACCTTCCTGAGAAAATATGAGATCTTCATCTTCTGTTCCTACATTTATAGAATATCCTATTTTTCCATATATAGTATTTCTCTTTTTGAGTTCATCAAAAAGCTGTATTTTTCTATATTGTTTTTCTTCAAAAGTAAGATTTTCAAAAAAATAATTTTTAAAAATACTGCTTGTTTTAAAATCATAAAGTGCAATATTCATAAAATCTAATTTTTTATTTATGTTCTCATATCTTTGTTCTATTTTCATTTTTTCTTCATCAGTTATTTTTTCTATAACTTTATTGCTATTATATCCTGTAATTAAAAAAAGCAGTAAAAGTGTAATCAGGGTTATTATTTTGTTTGTTTTACTTTTCATTCTTTCTTTTATCTTTTCATTTATATTCCCTAACATTTTTCTTCTCCTATACAAAAGATATCTTTATACCACAATTATATCATTTAAAAAATAAATTTACACTTTTTTTAAATACAGAAAATCCTAGAGATTAAATCTCTAGGATATAAATTATATGATACCTAACATATTTCTGTTCTTTTTACAGCCAAAATAGCAGTTAATATTCATTTTTCAAACTTCCAATAGTTTTATTTATTTTTTTCTCTCAATATTACCAGTATTTTTTCCATTCTGGTTTCATAATTCTTACAAGAGCTTCCATATAGAAATAATCTCCCCATATACAACATTCTTCTACACCTATTCCATGAGGTTTACTATATACAGCTTCTTTTAAAAGTCCATTACAGCATTCCATATCTTTAGTTGTATATTTCTTTATCAATGAATCCATTATAGCTTTTACTGCATTTTCATAAATTTTTTTATCTGGATCTGAATCAGGAAGATATTTATTCATTTCAAGCATTCCACATACTGCTATTGCTGCTGCTGAGGTATCTTTTTCTTCATTTGATGATTCATCAAAGCTTAAGTCCCAATAACATACATTATCTTTTGGGAGATGATTCAAAAAATAATTTGTAACTCTTTTATATAATTTTATAAATTTCTCATCTTTTAAATAACTATATGCAAGAGGAAAACCATAAATTCCCCATGCCTGTCCTCTGCTCCATGCAGATGTATCAGAAGCCCCTTGAGCTGTTACTCCTTTTAGAGGTTTTCCTGTTTCATTATCAAAATAATAAGTGTGGTGTGTAGAACTGTCATCTCTCAGAACTACATTTGCTGCTGTGTTAATATGTTTTGCAGCTATTTCTCTATATTTTGGATCTCCTGTTGCCTCTGATGCCCAGAACAGCAATGGTACGTTTAGGTTGCAGTCTATTATCAATCTATAAGCATTAGGATCATCTAATTCTCCCCATGCTTGAATAAACTCGCCTTTTTCCTTAAATCTTCCCATAAGATGAGCTGCTGCTTTTACTCCAGCTTCTTTAGCTGAATTATTACCAGTAATCTTATAATGGGCAACAACAGAAGGTGTATATAGAAAGCCAAGATCATGATGATTTACTCCAACTTTATTATCTATTCTTTCTTCATAACTTTTAGTTTGAAATGCTGCTACTTTTTTATATCTTTCTTCATGAGTTATTTCATAAGCAAGCCATAATATTCCTGTCCAAAATCCGCTTGTCCAGTCATCCCATTCTCCGCCATTTAATATTCCTGGATATACATAGTTTGTACTTGCAGGTCTTGGAAATGTATTTATAAAAGTTTTAGTATTCTGATCTATTTTTGTTAGTGCTTCATGTAAAGCTCCATTTAGCATTTCCTTTGATAATTCAGTTTCATATGAAAATCTTTCTCTTGTTTCCTTTGTAAGTTCCATTTTTCCTCCATAAATATTTGAAATAAATAGTTATATATTTAATTTTTTCAATTTTATATGCTCTGTAGCTCCATTATTTCTCAAATTTATTTCTATTCTTGTTTTATTTCTATCTGATATTATTTTTATATCTTCAGTTGATGTCTCCTGAATTCCATATATCCCATCTAATTCAAATATAGAAGCAGATTTAGAAAGCTGTGTAGGATCACATACATATAAGTCAAGTATATTTCCATCTTCTTTCATTATTAGTGATGCTGTAGAATAAGATTTTATAGTTTCAAATTTTACTGGTATATCTCTCCAGAAATTCATATATACAACACCATTTGCGTTATTCTTTATTACATGCATATCTTTATCTGATTTTACTATATCAAATTTTGAAATATCATAATTCTCAACTTCTTTTTGAGTAAACATAGGAAAAATCATATATGTAAATTTTTGTTCTTTTGGATTTTTCCCATGAGCTATAAATATAGTTACATATTTTTTCTCTATCTCTTCCTCAAAAGTTCCTCCAATAGATTTCCAATTTCCTTTTCTATTTTCAAACTTGATAGTTATTTCAGGAGCATTTATTATTCTATATCCTATATTTTCATCAGTATAATTTCCTGTAAAATTTATAAAAATATCCTTAGCAGATTTTATAGTTGTAGTTTCATTAATCTCTTTTCCATTTACATAAATCTTTCCATTCTTAATTATTCTATTATCAACAGTTGTATGAATTTCTCCATCATGACCTGTTAAATTACTAGCTGTAATTAATACTGCTCCATCATCTGTTAAAAGGTATGACTTTTTCACCTTTAAAGATTTGTTCCAAGAAAGCATATCCATTCCAGCAAAAACTTCATTTTCATTTCCTGCTCCTCCTGTCCATGCTTTAGGAGTAGGGATTCCTCTCCTTTCTCCTGATCTGTCACCTCTTTTTGATAAACTATTTGTTACTCCTGGAAGATGATATTGATCAACAGTAGGCCAGAAATCTGTAAACACTTCTGAATCATCACCATAAATATATGTCATTCCTTCTCCAGTAAACCATCCTTTGATATTTTCACCATTCATAGTTTCAAAATTAGCTATTCTTGAAGAATGCATAGAAACAACTACTGCCCCACCTTTATCATTTTTACTTACAACTCTGTCCATTGAATGAAATATTTTATTTCCTGTTGTTTCACTCATTTTTATATTTTTATCATTTACTATTTTCTCAAGAATATTTTTTATTGTTTTGTTTGCTGATTTTTCTACTATGTCATATGAATTATTAGATTTTATAGTTGCTTTAATAAGAGATTGAATTCTTTCTTTATAAAAATCTGATGCCCCTTCTGAAAGCATAGCTAAAGAATTAATAGTTCCTCTTCCTCTTTCCAAATCACTTGATTTATCTCTGGAAATTGCTCTTCCACTTACTGAATCATTTATTCCACCATTTATAAACAAATATCCATATCCATCAATAATAGCCTCATAGATATTATCTATTCTTTCATCTGTTATTTCAAATGATGTATCCTTTACTAAATAAAGAATCGAGCCTAGACCATTAAATAATACAGCTGCATATGTTCCATTATATGCTACATTTTCATGCTGTATAAATGATCCATCTTTATAAAATCCATCTCCTTTAGTTACATATTCTCCTATGTCAGTTACAGCTGTCAAAGCATCAACAGTATGTTTTCTATCTTGCAGAAGTATTCCTCTCAAAAAAGATATTATAGCTGTATCTGTTCTATTCCCTCCAGTAGATTTTCTTTTATCAGGAGTTGAAGAATATGATGCTGTTGCTCCTGCCCCACTATATCTTGCATCAGGTTGAAAAAATTCTGTTGCTTTGAGATACTTTATTCTTTTATCTTCTGGTATATCATCATACATAAGAGCTAGAATATCATTTATTGCTTTAGGTATTCCTATTTCCCACTGCCACCAGTTTCCGAGTTCTGGAACTCCTTCATGGTAAGCATTATCATAAAGCCAGTCTAATCCCTCTATCAGCTGTTCCTTAATTTCTGGATTTTTATAAAACTTAGTTCCTTTAGAAGCATACCCTTTTGCTATATTTCTTATAGCATCATAAGATGCCATTATTTGAACTCCATTTTTCATATCTTCATTTCCTTCTAGAAGATATCCTTTATTTTTATCTTTATTCAACTTTTCATAAAATTTTTCTGCATTTCTTTCATTAGCAAGTATTACAGTTTTTATATCAGCTTTATTGATATCATCATCTGCACTTACTCCTGTTAGAAATTCTGCCCATTTTATTCTTATCTTTCTGTAATCTTCTGCCTCATCTTTAACTTCTTCATTAGAGAAAGCAGTTATTGTTAAAAAAATCATTAAAATAATAGCTATAATTCTTCTCATCATTTCTTCCCCCTAATTAAAAGTTATATGAAAATCCAACATTTGGTCTTATAGAATATGTTCTTGTTTCTTTTCCATAATCAGAACTGGCATGATTCTTATTTTTAACTTTCATTGTCAATATTTCTGTTCCTATAAATCCTGTCAATCCTGGAGTAATAGGTTGAAAATATTTTATTCCATATCTAGTTTCATAAGTCTCTGCTGCTTTTTTTCCATCCCCATCTGCTTTATACCATGCTCCATTACCTAAAGGAATTCTTGCATCTAATTGAAGTCTTCCTCCATTTCCAAAGAAATATGTCATACTTGGTCTCAACTGATTAGACTGATATCTTCTGTCTCCTTCTATAAGATCAAATACATATTGTCCATTACCAAGATTTTTTCTTGCTGGCTTTTTATATCCATGATCACGCCAGAATTCCTCTCTAAAATAGTTCACTGTAAGTCTCATTCTTGGCATAAACCCATTATATGTTATTCCATATTGATTTTCCATTTCAAAGTCCATTTCTCCTTTTCTGACTCCTCTGTAATCATAAGTTACAATACCTGTTGTTGATCCACCAAAAACAAATCCATTTCCTAAATTATATGTAAAATTAGGAGCAAATCTAAATTCATGTGTTCCTCTTTTTGATCTTGTAGCTATTACATATTGAGAAAGATTAGGCTTTGATGATGTTTCATTTCTATATCCAATAGTAAAACCATATCTTCCTTTTGAATATTGATCTGTCCATCTGGCTTCTCCATGCAATCTTGTATCATACTGTTTTCTTTCATTGACTCTTCTGTCTTTTCCTAATGAATTTCCTAAATAATATCCTTCAAAGTAGTAAGACCATTTTGTCTGCCTATCATTTAAACTTAAAGTAAATTTAGGTTTCAATTTTAATGAAGTAGCATAATCTCCACTTGAAAGTTTTCCAGCTTCATCATAATATGGTCTATTTGTATCATCTTCTGCTTCCATCATCAGACCCATCACTCCACTCCATCTATTTGAATGAAGTCTTGTATTTTCTATTCCACTTAATATTGGTCCCATGACAAATACATCAGACATTCTATCCATTTTATATTTAAATCCAGCTCCAACTTTATCTGCATCATATTCTTTTGATTTAGATTTTGTATAGTCTGCAAATATTGAAAGATTTTCTGTCATATCTAATTCTCCATATAAAGAATAAGACAATATATTTTCTCTAGTAGTTGTTTCTACACTATGAACTTTATTTAATGCTGAAAGTTTTAATCTCTTTCCATCTTTTATATTTCCAAGTTCTGTTTCATAACCTATATCTGCGCCTAATCTATATTTTCTATCTAATATATATCCATTATGCTGTAAAGATACTCCAATACTTGGAACTACTGAATCATACCATTGTTCATTTGCTGGAACATTTTTTACAGTAAGATTTTTATCATCTTTACTATCTCTTCTGTCAGGCTCTTCATTTATATTCCCCTGAATAACTTTTTCCCAATTTATCCCACCATACAGGACTGCTTTATTCCCATCTTTATCATACACAGTATAGAACAGTGTAGTTCCTGCTCCAAATCCAAATGATGGATAAGTAGAATCAAAAGTATAATCTAAATCTCCAAATTTTAAGTATCTTGTTACATTGTTATGAGAATAAACAAAATTCATATTAGACATAAGTACTAACTTATCAGAAAATTCATGATTATAATATCCTCCAATATATAAATTATCCATATCTGCCTTGCCATTTGTTCCACCATCAAATTTTACTTTTCCTTTTGATCCTCCATACACAAGTCCTATTCTTCCATTAGAAAGTATCTGTTTTTCTGTTATTCCTAAAATTCCATTTTCATCATATTTTACATCCATAAGTCCACTTAATTTATGATGATTATTTATATATGCTATATCCTGATCATATGAACTTACAGGTCTGTTTCTTGTTGTATCCCTTGACAATGTTCTATTTTTCATAACTCCTGTTAAAGTCCTTGAATTAATAACTGTCAAATCTGGGATATATCCATGTATTCCTCCTGATAACTGTGTAAGAGCCCCAGTGAATTCTCCTGCGTTTAAAGTACTTAATAGGGCTACACCTTTCTGAAAATCTCCACTTGCTGTATATTGTTCATTATCCAGTACATCTGCAAAGTTTCTTAATTGAGATTTTGTCATAACTTTACTATAGTCATTTTTAGTTACTTGAAGATTTCCATCACTGTCAATTTTATATTCCCATACTGCTGTATCTCCAAAGTTTGCATTGTTAACATCAAGAGTTATTCCACCAAGCATATCTTTTAAATTAAATTCTTTCTGCCCATTTGTTGAAGTAAAAGCAAGTTTCATATCTCCTGCTAATACTAAATTATCAGCACTTACCAAAGGTATACCTGCTGCTTGATTTGCTAAATCAATTACAACACTGGAATTATCTATAGAAAGAGCTCCAGATGAAGTTATATTTGATGAGCTTAAATAACTTTCTGTTCCTGAATTATACCCTAGAGATATTACTGAATCACTAATATTTGAATTATTTCCTCTAATTACAGAAATATTTTCATAACCGCTTATATTTAATCCTGAATATGAGGCATTATCTAAAACAAGAACATCTATTCCTGTGCTTCCAACTATTTTTCCAATTATAGATGACCCAGAAGTAATATTTCTAGATGTATTCTCACTTTTAAGAATAAGAGTATTATTTGTATCTTTTGAAGATTCAATAGCTATTCCATCTTCTCCAGCATCAATAGTTCCAGTATTTATAAAAGTACTTCCTCCTAGAACAACACCTTTTCCACTATTTACTTTAATAGTTCCTTTATTTTCTGCTGTTCCTTTTGCATTAAGCAAAAGTCCAACTGATTTTTCTCCATTTACATTAATTTTTCCATCTGAATTATTAATAAAATTATTATTATCTCCCTGATAAAAAAATACTCCACTAGCTCCATCACTTACTTCTATAGTCCCGCTATTCTCTGCTGTTCCTCCATTTGAACCAAAAAATATTCCCTTTGAATTTGCTCCTGATGTAGTTATTGTTCCTGTTGAATTATTAGTAAATTTTCCTGATACCCCATGTACATATATTCCAGAAGCTCCTTCTGTTGCCTGAATATATCCATTATTTATTGCTTCTCCAGCATTTACCTGTATTCCTTTTGAGTTTGTTCCTATTACAAATATTCCTTTTTCTTCTGATGAACTATTTGTAAATTTAGCATTTGCATTATTTACCTGTACACCTATTGCTCCTGCTTCTTCTGCAGCTGTTCCGCCAACTATTATTGTTCCTTCATTTTCTGCTGTTCCTTCTAAATTTAGATATATTCCTTTTGATTCTGTTCCTAGTACTTGAATTTTATCTTTATTGGTAAATTTTCCTGCCTTAACAAATGTTCCTGTTTCTCCAAAGTATACTCCTATCCCTTTTTCTGTTACTGATATAGTTCCATTATTTTCTGCTGTTCCTCCACCTGAACCAAAAAATATCCCCTTTGAATTTGCTCCTGATGCAGTTATTACTCCTGTTGAATTATTAGTAAAACTTCCTTTTTTCCCCTCTCCTTCATTTACATATACTCCAGAAGCTCCTTCTGTTACCTCAATATATCCATCATTTATTGCTTCTCCAGCATTTACCTGTATTCCTTTTGAGTTTGTTCCTATTGCTTCTATTGTTCCTACTGAATTATTAATAAAGCTCCCTAATTCTCCATTTACATATACTCCTAAAGCTCCTTCTGTTGCTTGAATATTACCTTCATTTGTTGCTTTTCCAATATTTAACTGTATTCCTTGTGAGTTTGTTCCTGTTGCTTCTATTGTTCCTTTACTTTCATTTGTAAAATTAGCATCTGCATTATTTACCTGTACTCCTATTGCTCCTGCTTCTCCTGTAGCTGTTCCTCCTACAGCTATTTTTCCTTTATTTTTTGCTTTTCCAGACTTATTTAGAAATATTCCTCTTGATGATGTTTTTGTTGTAGTTCCCTCCTTTTCTGTCATTTCTTTTACAATTATAGAAGCTCCCTCATTATTTATAAAATTAGAACTTGCAATATCAAAATAAGCTCCAATTCCACCAGATAAAACTTCAATAGTGTTTGAATTTTCTATTTGTCCTGTTCCCTTTATAGTTATCCCTCTTACATCTAATCCATCAGCTTTTATAGTCCCCTGATTATTAAAAGTTACTGCTCCATTAGTTTGAATTGCAGTTATAACTGAAGGGGTTGCTTTTCTTTCTGACTTTGCCTCAATTGTTCCTAAGTTATTGAAACTTCCTTTAGTTAAGCTTATTCCTGTTCCACCTGTTACTTCTATTTTTCCACCTGTTTCATTTTTAAAAACTGCAGCATCAGCATTATTATTAGTCATATCTATTCCTATTCCTGCAGTCACTTTTATTTCTCCACTATTTTCTATTTTTCCTACAGTAATATAAAATCCTTTTCCGCCATTTACTATTATTTTTCCATTTGTAGCATTTATAAATTCGGCAGTTGTTTTTGTTCCACCTTCTCCATCTTCTATTACTTTTCCAGCAAGTTGGAATATTGCTGTTCCTCCTTGAAGCTCACCTATAACTGTACCTTCATTTGTCACAGTTCCATTTGTTATATGAAGCCATTTTCCAGTATTTACTGTTTGTTCTATCTTATTTATATAATCATTACCATTATTAATTGTTGTTGTTGAACCTTCATATTTTTCTAATTCTGTTGCTCCATATATTGCTATATTAGATATAACTATTAATGCTACTATCAGTAGTTTTTTCCTCTTCCCCATTCTTTTTTACCTCCACACATGGTATATATTTTTATAAGTATTTCTATTTCATAAATCTATCATATGCTGTCTTTTGTATCTCTTTTGATCTTTGCAACCCTATTGTATCCAGCCTTTTTATATATCCAGCCCAGTCTTTTTCCACATCAGATACTCCTAACAGCCAGATTTGAGCCATCTCTTCTGATACAGAACGAAGCTGTGATTCTATTTTTAATAATTCTTTCATTTCAGCCTTTGTATATTTTAAAATAGGCATTGGTTCTTCAATAACTCCACTATTCATATATTTTTCCATAGCTTCTACTGTCACATCATCTGCCCATTGTTTTTCATTTTCAGCATCCTGAAACATTCCCAGTCTGTACTGTGCTCCAGTTTCTCTTATTACTGCCAGAGCATTTTTTCCTTCTGGATTTTTTAAAACTTTATCTGTAAAATGAGGTTCTCCATCTATCATAGTGTATGTATCTCTCTCTACACCAAAATTCCATAATCTTCTTCCTTCTTCACTATACCAGAAATCAAAATACTTAATGATTGTTTCAGGGTCTTTAGCCACTAAAGTTATTCCCCAACCTCCCATATATGTAGGTCTAGCATGGGAAGTTTTCCCATTTTCTTTATATTTTGGGGGTAATATTACTGAAAAATCAAAATTTGGTATTATATCTTTAAGTTTTTCATTATATGATCCTGTACTTGAAAACCAGTCATTTGTAAATCCACCAAGATTATTACTAAGCATATAGTCTCTTGAAGATAATCCCCTTGTAAATATTTCCTGATCTATCAATCCTTCTTTATACCATTTTGCAAGTTCTATCATGGCCTCTTTATATTCAGGTTCAGAAGGTCCAAAAACAGGTTCTCCATTTTTTTCATACCAAGTAAACTGTACTTTAAATATATCTGTCAATGTTGCCATAATTTTTCTATTTACATTAGCTCTAAGGAATAAGGGAACTTCATCTTTTTTTCCATTTTCATTTGGGTCCTGTTCCTTAAAAGCTTTTAATACTTTGTACAACTCTTCTGTTGTTTCTGGTTCTTTTAGTCCTAATTTTTCCAGCCAGTCTTTTCTTATATAGTATCCTTGAGAACAGCTCAAATTAAAATAGTCATTATAGTTTGGAATCATATAGATATGCCCATCTGCTGCTATTGCATCTTTTTTATATCTAGGATTTTCTTCCCAGAATTTTTTTATATTTGGAGCGTATTTATCTATCAAATTCTCCAAAGGTATCACTCCTCCATCTATCCCTAATTTTTCCAGATCATCAGTCAGCTCATAAGCAATAATATCAGGAAGTATACCTGATGAAAGCATTAGATTAAATGCCTGCACTTCTTCACTTTGATTTTTAGAAGCTGTCCCTACCAATCTTACATTAGTCATATCAAAGGCTTTCTTGTATACAGGAAGTTCGCCATCAAAAGCCTTTCCCAGAAATATTCCAAATATAGTAAATTCCTTTGGTTGCTCAGTTATAACTGATCCTTCAAGTTTTCTTATGGGACCTTCTACTTTTTTCTCTTTTGTTCCACACCCAATAAAAAAAACTGCTATTAATATTCCATAAATAATATTTTTTAATTTCATAATTTCCCCCTGCTTTCAAATTATCCTTTTACAGCTCCAAGTGTTACACCTTTTTTAAAGAATTTCTGTATAAATGGATATACTATCAAAATAGGTATAAGTGACATAGCTATTACAGCATAAATAATTGTCTGAGGAGATGTTGTACTGCTCATTGTTATAAGCTGACTTGCTTCTCCTGCCATATCCTTTTCTATTATCAGTTTTTTCAAAAATACCTGTAATGGTGCTTTGCTGTCATCTATAAGCAATACCATTGTCCAGAAATATCCATTCCATCTTGATACTGCATAAAACAGAGATACTGTTGTCAATGCAGATGTAGACAGAGGAAGATATATTTTTGTCATTATCTGAAATTGAGAAGCTCCATCTATTCTTGCTGATTCTTCCAGAGATTTTGGAACTGCTTCAAAGAATGACTTCAAAATTATAACATTAAAGGTATTAACTGCAAATCCTAAAATTACTCCTGTATAGCTATTTATAAGTCTTAAATCTCTGAAATTAAGATATTTCGGAATTATTCCAGGATCAAACCACATAGTCATTATTACTAAAAGTGTAATGGTTTTTCTATATTTCAATTCAGGTTTAGACAAGACATATGCCCCTGTTATTGTGAATATCATACTTACAGCAGTTCCTACAACTGTTATAAATATTGAATTCCCATATGCACGCCACATTCCTGTTAAAGCCATTGCACTTTTAAATGACTCCATTGTAAATCCCTTAGGAAAAAGTGTTACTGCCCCTGACTCTACTAAATAAGGTTTACTAACTGCTGCTGAAAAAACATATATGATTGGATAGATAAATATCGCAGCAAATACAGCAAGAAGTGCATAATTTGCTATATTAAATACTTTTTCATCCATTTCCATTTTGATTCTGTTTTTCATTTTGCTCCTCCTCAAAATTACCAAAGACTTGACTGAGTAACTTTTTTACTCCATTTATTTGCGCTATATACAAGAATAAATCCTACCAGAGCGTTAAATAATCCAACTGCTGTTGCAAGTCCAAAATCCTGCATAAGCATTCCCGTTCTGTATACATATGTACTTATTACATCTGCTGTGGAGTATGTAGCTGGCTGGTATAAAAGAAGAACTGTTTCAAATGCTACATTGAGCATACTTCCAACTTTTAGTACCAGCATAACTACAATAGTAGGAATAATGGCAGGTATTGTTATATGCCTTAATTGCTTAAATTTATTTGCCCCATCTATTTTAGCTGCTTCATATAGCTGTTCATCCACTGATGTAAGAGCTGCCAGATATATGACAGCATTGAATCCTGTTGTTTTCCAGATATTTAATCCTGTAAATATTCCTCTGAAAAATTCTGGCTTTGATAAGAAATATACTTTTTCAAATCCTAATTTTTCCATTATTACATTTACAACTCCTGTACTTGGTGACAATACATTTATTGTAATACCAGTGGCTACCACTATTGCTATGAAGTAGGGAATAAATGAAGCTGTCTGTACAATAGATTTAAAATATTTATTTTTTACTTCATTGAGCATCAAGGCTATAAGTATAGCAAAAGGAAATTCCAGACATAAACTATATAAATTTAACATCAATGTATTTTTTAAAGTTGCATAGAAATATGGACTTGTAAGAAATTCCTTAAAGTTTCTAAACCCCACCCATTCACTTCCAGATATTCCTCTGAAAAGATTATAGTCTTTAAATGCTATTAATAACCCATACATTGGTTTAAACATAAATACTGCATACCAGATAATAAATGGAAGCAATATCAAATAAAGCATTTTTTGATCTCTGTCAAAACCATTTATCTTAATCTTCATATTCCTTCCTCCTATAGTGTGATATTTTCTTCTGTCTCTGCATCAAATATATGAATTTTATCTACATCAAAATAAAATCTTCCCTTTTCTCCATACTTTGTTCCTTCACTTTTTCTTGCTTCTATTCTTGAAGTAAACTCATATCCATCTATATCAAAATATATAAATTCTTCATTTCCCATGTATTCAACAATACTCACTTTTCCTTCTAAGAAATTTTTCTCATATCCTTCTGGATGAGTTATTGTATTTCCAATATTTTCAGGTCTTATTCCCAGATAAACTTTTTTTCCCATATAACCCTTTACTTTTTCTCCCATTTCTTCAGGAAGAACTACATATTTACTTGAACCAAATATAAATATTACATTCTCTCCATTAGTTTCAATAGCTCCTTCAATAAAGTTCATAGCTGGGCTTCCTATAAATCCTGCTACAAATTTATTTTTTGGGTGATTATATAGATTTAAAGGTGTATCTACCTGCATTATTTTTCCATAATTCAAAACACATATTCTATCTCCCATAGTCATAGCTTCCACTTGATCATGTGTTACATATATCATTGTAGCTGTCTGCCCTTCTGCTTTTAATTGCTTATGGAGCTGTGTTATTTTTACTCTCATTGCTACTCTCAATTTAGCATCAAGATTAGATAATGGTTCATCAAAAAGAAATACATCTGGTTTTCTTACTATTGCCCTTCCCACAGCAACTCTTTGTCTTTGACCTCCTGACATTTCTTTTGGTTTTCTATCCAATAAAGATGTTATTTCAAGTTTTTCAGCTGCTTCTCTTACTCTTTTATCTATCTCTCCAACTGAGGTCCTTGCCATTTTTAGTCCAAAAGCCATATTATCATATACTGTCATATGAGGATAAAGTGCATAGTTCTGAAATACCATTGCTATTCCTCTATCTTTTGGTGGAAGATTATTTACCATTTTATCTCCTATCCAGATTTCTCCTCCTGTTATCTCTTCCAGTCCAGCAACCATTCTGAGAGTTGTCGATTTGGCACATCCAGATGGACCTACAAACACCATAAATTCTCCATCTTTTATTTCCAAATCTATTCCATGCACAGCTTTAAATCCATTAGGATATAACTTTTCCACTTTTTTCAATATAACTTCTGCCATTTTCCTTCCCTCCATAATTTTATATTAGAATATTTTTCTAAACCCCTATTTTTAAAAAACTATTTTAATATAAATCTATTTGAAGAGAATGACTTATTTTCCAATCATTCTCTCAAATATTTATTTAATTATCTAATATCTTTCATTGCTATATGATCCATATCTGTAAATGTCTGGTTTTCTCCTACCATTCCCCAAATAAATGTATAATTGCTTGTTCCCACTCCTGAATGAATTGACCATGATGGAGAAATAGCTCCCTGTTCATTTCCTATTACTATATGTCTAGTTTCTGTTGGTTCTCCCATTAAATGAAAAACTCTTGTTTCAGGCTGCATATTGAAATAGAAATAAACTTCCATTCTTCTCTCGTGAGTATGACAAGGCATTGTATTCCACATATTATTTGGCTCTAATACTGTCATTCCCATTAAAAGCTGACAAGATTTACATACAGCTGGATGAACATACTGGAATATAGTTCTTTCATTTGAATTTGATAAGCTACCTAATTTTACTGGATTAGCCTTTTCTATATCTATTTTTACAATAGGATAAGTCATATGTGCTGGGGCTGAATTTACATAAAATTTAGCTGGTTCATTTTCATTATCAGAAATGAAAACTAATTCCTTAGAACCCATACCAACATATAATCCATCTTTTGGATTCATTTTATATTCAACTCCATCTATAATTATCTTACCTGCTCCTCCAATGTTTATTACTCCAAGTTCTCTTCTTTCTAAGAAAAATTCAGATCCTAATTCTTTACTTCCTTCTAGTCTCACCTCTTTCTTAACAGGCATAATTCCTCCTGCTATTATTCTATCTACATGAGAATATGTTAAAGCTGGCTCATCTGCTGTAAATATTGTTTCTATAAAATAATGTTTTCTTAACTCTTCTGTTGTATAATGCTTTGAATCCTCAGGGTGATTTGCATATCTTACATCTAATTTCATTAATATTTCCTCCTCAAATTTTTAATTCAATACTATCTTACTAACCATCCACCATCTACAGCTAAAATATGTCCATTTATATAATCAGATGCTTTACTTGCAAGGAATACTACTGCTCCCATTAAATCAAATGGATCAGCCCATTTTCCAGCAGGTATTCTTCCTAATATCTCTGCATTTCTTTTTTCATCAGCTCTTATAGGTTCTGTATTCGCTGTTTTTATATATCCTGGTGCTATTGCATTTGTCTGAATATTATGTACAGCCAATTCATTAGCAAAAGCTTTAGTTATTCCTGCCACTCCATGTTTACTTGCTGTGTATGGAGGAACAAATTTCCCTCCTTGAAATGAAAGCATAGAAGCTATATTTATTATTTTTCCTCCTCCATTTTTTACCATTACTTCAGCTGCCGCTTTACTTAAAAAATATACAGAATTAAGATTTATATTCATTACTGCATCCCAATCTTCATCTTTATATTCCAGTAGTGGGGCTCTTCTTATTGTCCCTGCATTATTTACTAAAATATCTATTTTCCCATATACTTTTATACACTCTTCTACTACATTTTTAATTTGAGCTCTATCTGTAAGATCAGCTTGGAAAAACTCTATTTTTACTCCCTCTTTTTCAGCCATTTCTCTTGTTGAATCCCAATCTCTGTCATATGTTACTACAAATAGATCTGCTCCAGCTTTTGCCAAAGCTACTACATATCCTTGACCCAAACCTGTATTTCCACCTGTTACTATTGCTGTTTTTCCTTTTAATGAAAAAAAGTTCATTGAAAATTCATCTAACATTTTGCCTCCTTAAAGATTTTATTTTTATATTTTTTATTATTTTTTGTTCTTTAACAAAACTTATTTTTTTATTTTTATACACTTATTATTGTATGTCAATTATTACATAATCTATTATCTCTGTAAATCTTCAATTTTAAATCTACAATTTTCTATCTCTTTATTTTTTGAAATTTTCATCATTATTTTTTAATATTTCCTATATAAAAATACTATATTTAAAATATAAATTTAAATTTTAACTCGATTTTATTTTTTATTCGCTATATATACATTTTTCTATTTTTCATATCCTCTTTTCTTTCTATAGTACAAAAAGATTCTTTGTTACTCTCACATTTCCAATTAACATAATATTTATACTCTTTTGTTTCTATTAGATGAATATTCTCTGATAATGTTATCTGAAGATTACCTCTAAGTATATTTTCTTTTTCTTTAGAAAGATCATAGAACAATCCCCATACTAATCCAGTATCAATAGGATTTTCTCCATATTCCAACCATACTTTTACAAATATACAGTTCTTCTTTTTTTCTATTTCTATATTTAATTCTCTCTCTTCTGGAAATATATACTTCCATTTCTCTATCTCTATTTTCTTTACCTTCAGTTTTGATTTTATTTCCTTATATAATATTTCATTAATTTTAATCTCTGGAAATTCATCAAATTTTCTATTGATAATAGTAGAGTATATCTTCCCTTTTCCTTCTATGCTATTTTCTAAAAAAATAATTCCATATTCAGTAAAAAACCATGATTTCTTACTTTTTAATTTTTCATTCCAATTAATATAATCCATTGCTGCTACACCATACTTTTCCAATACCACTCCGCCAGATAATCTATTTTGTACAAAGGAGGTTTCTGAGTTTCTCTGAGCATCTATTCCTTCCATATTCATTTCTATTTCTGTAGTTCCCTGTATATAGTAATAATCTACATTACTCCAAAAATTTATATACTCATTCTGATTTTCATCATATAGATAATATGCTCCATCTCCTGTATACCAACCTTTAGTATTTTCTCCATTCATACACTCATAATTTCCCACTTGGAAAGAATGAAGGGCTATTCCTACTGCAAAATTTTTCCCTCTTTTCATTATTCTTCCCATTCTATTACAAATTTTAAGTCCTTCATTGTATGAAACTCTATTATTAAAGTCTTTTAAAATATTATTCAATTTATGATAGATAAATGGAGAGGTTTCTTCAGATAAATATCTTTCTTTTCCATATTTTATTATTTCTCTTTTTACTATATTTTCTATCTCTCTTTTTTTATTTTCTGAAAAAATACTTGAAACAAGTAAAATATCATTTAATAGTCTATGACCTACTATATTATCACTATTGTTCATTCGTGTTATTCCTCTTCCAGAAAGCATATCTGGAAATCTTCCATGAAAGAAGAAAGGTTCAAATGAATTCAAAATTATTTCATACAATATTTCTATTCCTTCTACCTTTTTCTCATATTCTGTTCCTTCTATGATAAAAAATATCTCTCCCACTCCGCATAGCAGTACTTCTCCATAACCTCCTGTATATGCGATAGACCCATGCTGTATAAAAGAACCATCTCTATAAAAACCATCTTTATCTTCTAAATCATTTTTATCTTTATATTTCCATACTTCTGACAGGGAGCAGAGAGCTAATTTTATTTCCTGGCTGTCACTTGAGAGTATTCCTCTCAATAAAGATATTTTTACTGTATCTGTTCTATTCCCCCCAGTAGAAACTCTGAAAGGACTTCTGCTTGGATGTATTGCAACAGGATTGTTTCCAGAATATCTAGGATCAGGTTGAAAATATCTGCTTGTTTCAAGATTTTCTTCTATGATTTTATAACCTAAATCATCATATAAAAGTACAAAAATATCATTCAATATGAGGGGAATCCCTATTTCCCATTGCCACCAGTTTGTATGTTCTATAGATTTTTTATTGTAAAAATATTTTGAAAAATCCTTTAAGCTCTTCTCTATCATTTTTAATAATTTCTGGTTTTTATAATATTTACTTCTTTCTATTTTGTAAAGTTTCGCTAACAGAAGCAAATTTTTATATAATTCTTTTATTTTTACAATATCTTTCATTGAATTTCTATATTCTTCTTCACATTTAAATGCAGAAAATTCTTTTATTATTCTTTCAGCTTCATTCTCAAAATATTCTATTATTTCTTTAGGATTATCTTCATATCCTATGAGATATTCTATTCTCTTTCTCATTAATTTTTTCTGAATATCCATGTTTTCCTCCAGATTATCAATATATTTTATTATTAGCACTATTTATTTCTGAAAACAATCTCCATTATTTCATATATTTTTTTTTCTTAAAACACTTGAAAAAATAAGAGTTCCTGTATCCCAAAAATTACTTAGATAGAAAATTGAATATTAATTTCAAAAAATAAAAAAGAGAACTATTTAGAAAATAGATTAATCTTTAAAATTTTAAACTAATAAAATTCTAAAATATTTCCTATTCTAAATTAGCTCTCTTTATCCTAATATATTTATTTTTTCTTTGCTGATACTAAAAGCATCATTGGACGACGAAGTTCATCTTTCATTTCTGGAATTATTTTCAGCATTTCTTCTGATGGTTGTGCTTCTACAATTCCTGTTATTTCAAATCCTGTTTTCAAAAGAGTATTAAGATAAGTTGTCAGTGTTTTATGATATTTTACTACTTTTTCTCCTAAAAAAATTGATTCTCTCTTTCCTTCTAAATAGTAGCTGTCCACAGGCCAATGGAGTATATTTCCATTTTCATCATAATACCACTCTTCTTTTCCTTGAGCAGTAAAAACTGGATGCTCAACAGAAAAAATAAATTCTCCTCCTTCTACCAAACACTTATTTACTTTTCTACAAATATTTTCAAAAGATTCTATGTAATGAAAAGCTAAAGAACTTATTACTACATCAAAAGTATTTTCTTCAAAATTGATATCCTCTATTGGCATTTGAATATACTCAATATTAGAGAATTTAGTTTTCTTTCTTGCCTCTTCCAACATTTTTGAAGATATATCTATTCCAATAGCTGAAACTGCTCCCTGTTCCACAGCATATATACAATGCCAGCCAAATCCACATCCTAAATCAAGAATTTTTTTTCCTTTAAAATCAGGAAGCATCTTTTTTAATTCATACCATTCTCCTGCTCCAGCTAATCCTTTTTTTGATCTATCCATTTGACTGTATTTATCAAAAAATATTTTATCATCATATTTATTTTCTTTCATTTTTCCTCCATTGATAAATTTTCTTACATTATACTTTACCTATTCATTAGATACAAGATAAAAAACTTTTCTGTCATATTATTTATACATTTTTAAAATATAAAAAGAGGATGACTTATCATCATCCTCAAAGTTCAACCTACTAAAGTTAAAAATTATTTACCAAAATATCTATTTAATAATCCAACAAATGCTCTTCCATGTCTAGCTTCATCTTTAGCCATTTCATGAACTGTATCGTGAATAGCATCAAACCCTAGCATTTTAGCTCTCTTAGCTAAGTCAAATTTTCCTGATGTAGCTCCATATTCAGCTTCAACTCTTTTTGTTAAGTTTTCTTCTGATGATGCACTTACACATTCTCCTAATAATTCTGCAAATTTAGCAGCATGTTCAGCTTCTTCAAAAGCAATTCTTTTATAAGCTTCAGCAATTTCTGGATATCCTTCTCTATCAGCAGCTCTAGACATTGCTAGATACATTCCAACTTCTGTACATTCTCCTTCAAAGTTAGCTCTTAGCCCCATTATAATTTCTTCATCTCCGCAAGCTAATCCTTCTCCAATTACATGTTCAGTAGCCCAAACTTTTTCAGTTCCTTCTACTACTTCTTCCCATCTGTCTCTTCCTGCCTTACATACTGGACATTTGTCAATACTCTCATCAGTTATAATTTCTCCACATACCTTACATCTGTACTTTGCCATTTTACATTTCCTCCCTTGATATTACTTCTCATTTCCTTTTTGTAACCATTACATTTTTATTACATTATTAATATACTACACTTTACATTTTATGTCAATAACTTTTTTTATTTTTTTGCCTATCAAATGTCTTTGTGGTTGGAGGGTTATATCAGTTAAGATAGTTCCTTCTCTTTGAGATAATACCATTTCCACAGCTCCTGCTACACATTCAGGTGTAATATAGCTATTTTCTTCATCTCCTTGACAAAAATCTAAATGATCATAAAATGATGTCTTAGTAATATCAGGGTGAATGGTTACAACTTTTACTCCACTTTTTCTTACTTCATCAAAAAGCCCTTTTGAAAAATGTGATAACCCTGCTTTTGTAGCTGAATATGCACATCCGTAGGTACTAGATTTCTTAGCTGTAATTGATGAAATATTTATAATAGTTCCTCTAATTTTTTTTAAATCTCTTAAAAAAAGCTGTGTAAGAATAAGAGGAGCTTCAAGATTGAGAGTGACCATATTGTGTATTTTATTTATATTTATTTCTTCATGAGGTCCAAAATATCCAACTCCAGCACAATTTATTAAAAGTTCTATTTCAGTTTCTTTTTTTATCTCTTTTACAATTTTTTCTATATCAAAAATTTTTGTAAGATCACACACTATTTTTTTAAATTTATCATTGTATGTTATCTTTTCAAAATTTCTTCCTATTCCATATACTGTATATCCCATATCTATAAGTTTATTTGTTACTGCTAGTCCTATTCCTGATGTAGCTCCTGTTACAACAGCACTTTTCATATTCGTTCTCCTATTAGATAAATATTTTTTCCTCTTCTATATATTTCTTTACTTCTCTTTCCATAAAATCCATCATTTCATTTATATGTTGTGGATAATAACTATATACTCCATCTTTACAAAAAAATGGATATGAAAGTACTTCTGAAGTTGCTCTATATTTTCTCATCCTTTTGAGATATTCTTTAGATATTCTAAATGTTCCTATGTTTACATCTAAAATCTTATTAGGAGATAACTTATTAAAAGTTTTTTTTACAAGTTCTCCATACTCTTCATCAAAATTTTTCATATATATGACTGGATCAAAGCAAATTCTTACTTTCCAGCCTTTTTCCAGCATTTCACTTGCAGCTTTTAATCTTTGTTCTAAAGAAGCAGCTCCATTTTCATGTTGTACAGCAAATTCCTTTGGTGATAGTGTCCATGCAAGTATAAAATTATCTTTTGGTTTTAAATTCTTCAATACTTTTATATTACCACTTTTTGTTCTAAGTTCTATTTTTAATTTTTTATTTCTGCTCACAAAATCATACCACTGTCCCACCAATCCTGTTATCCCTTCCATTGCTAAAAGATCAGTATCATAAGAGATACATATATACATTGATTTTTTTTGAAGAATCCTTTCTATTTCACTAAAACAATCTTCTATATTTACAAAAATAACTATATTAGCGGATGTATATACTCCTTGTAAATAGCAATACTCACAGTCATATATGCAATTCATTATAGATGATGTATAATAAAAATTATCATTTCCAAAACTTTCACATACTTTTGCACCTTCATAAAGATAGTTTTCTTTTTTAACAGCTAATATAAGTTTAGGAGATTTTTTTTGCATGATAAAATTCTGATTTCCTTTAGAAAAAATTTCCTTATATATTTTTAATTCTATAACACTGGAATTTGGAAACTTTTCTAATATTTTTTTCGTGAGAGGATAATCAAAAGCTTCTTTTTCTATATATATATGTGAAAAGCTAAAGTTCAATAATTTCTTTTCTAATTCTTTCAAAATTTATCTTCCCCTCTCTTTTATCCTTTATCTTTATATCAGAATATTTTAAAATTATATTTTCAATACTTTTATTTTGAATTTTATAATACTTAATAAGTTCTATAAATTCATAATGCATACTTTCTGTGAGTTTTAAATTTCTCTCTATTTTTTTTATATTCTCTTTTTCTTCAGAAGAGAATATCTCCTTATTTCCAATATGAAAACTTTTTCTTTCTCCCAACCATTTTGCTATTTTATCAATTTTATTTTCTATCAATTCTATAACTTTCTCTCCTGTTATTTCTGAAGTATTTAAATGGTCTGATACTATTTTTATTATATTTATCTGATGCTGTAAGAAGAACAAAGATGCTGCTTCATATATGCCTGCTCCTTCCATATCTACTATTTCACCCTGTATCTTATCTATCTCTATCTCCCTATCTACAACATGAAAAAATGTTTCCAAAGTTCCTTCTCTGAATTCATGTTTAAATAACATATCTGGATAAAAATTTTTTTTGCTGCTATTATTGATAATTTTATTACAAAGAATTATATCACCTATAGAGGTACTCTCTTCCACAGCTCCACAAATACCTAAATTAACAAAAATATCTTCTTCTCTTATATCTAAGTTGCCTAATACATATGTAATTCCTATGGCTCCTTGCAGCATTCCAGTACCAGTTATTATCAAAACTATTTCTTCATTTTTAAATACCTGATATTTTTTTATTTCGTTATCTTTTTTTAATCTAAAATATGTTATCAATGGTCTAGCTTCCGCTGTCAAAGCTACTGCTATATATATCATATTTCCCTCTTTTTTTACTTTATTCTGTAAATATTTTACCACAATATTTTAAATCTTTTTATCATAACAATAGAATTCCTTTTCTTTTCCTAAGAAATTCATATTTCCTCTATGAATATACCCCAATTTTAACAAAAGTGTATTCATTTTTTTATTGACTGAATATGTATCAGTTTTAATATAATTCATCCCATTTTCTTTTGCTGTTTTTTCTGCAAATTCAATAAGTTTTGTTGCAGTTCCTTGATTTCTATATTTTGGATTTATAGACATTCTATGAAGTACCAAACATTTTTCATCTGATGACCATTTGATATCTTTATATTCATCTGGTTCTATAAAGTTAGCACATATAAAGCCATACAATTCTCCATTTTTTTCATTTACATAAAGAGACCCACTTTCTACATCTCCAATAAAATCATTTTTTTGTGGATAATTTTCATCCCATTGTGTATTACCATACATTTTCATTTCTTTAATAGTAGCTTTTATTATCTCCATTATCCTATCTAAGTCTTTTATGTCAGCTTTTCTTATCATTCTTTTCCCCCTTTTATTTTTAACCAATCTTTTGCTGCATTCTCACTCATTTTTTCTAATAAGTCTTCAACCATTTCTCTTTCTTTTTTAGTCAATCCTTCCATACATATTTCTATATTTCTATTTTCCTCATCAATTATAAATTCATAAACTTTTAATGCTTTTTCAGTTGGATATAGCTTATATTCTCTCTTATCTTTTTCATCCTGTTCTTTGTTCAGATATCCAGCCTCTATCAATTTTTTTACTGCTTTAGTTGTAGTACTCTTATCTACAGCTAATATTCTAGATAATTCTCTAAAATTGATTCCCTGATTTTCACATACTCTTGTAAGAAATATAAACTGCCCTTTTTGTAAGAATAACTCTCTATATTTTATATCACTTACAGAATGAATAGCTCTGGATAATGTTCCTATTTTTCTCAATATCTCATTATTTAATTTTTTTATTTTTCTCACCCCCTTTATAACAGTTGAACTTTCAATTATATTCTAACTTATTATAGTTGAAATGTCAACTATTTTTATTGTGTAGCAAATATATTATAATTTGGTAATAAATCAATTTTATAGCATTATCGTGTAATATGTTATTTTTTATTTTTAAATCTATTTTGGATATTTTTTAAAATTATTTAATTTTTTATATTTTCTAATACAATAAAAAAAGTGGCATCTGTATAGAAATACTCCATAATCTCTGCCACTACTTTATATCTTTATTTCCACGAAATTTTTGCCTTTTTTCTAGGAACAGTTCTTTTAAACTTTATATCTGGATAACCTATCAGCATACATAAAACAATTTCTTTCTTATTTATTCCAAGTATTTTTTTAGCTTTTTCGCTATTTTTTAAAGCTCTCTCAATAAATCCTGTAAATAAAACTCCTAATTTTTCTGCATTTGCCATAAGTTCAATATTAGAAGCTGCCAATTCTCCATTCAATGGAGACAGAGCTGTAACAATCAAAAGTACTGGTGCTTTAAAAAATAACATATCTTTCTCTGGATCTTTTTTATAATCTTCATACATCTTTATCCACCTAGGTGCATATGCTCCAATTACATCTTTTTCATTTAAATTTTCCAAAGCAAATTCGTACAGACTTTCCCATAATATTGGTTTTATATCTTCTAAAGTTTCTTGTACTACTGTATAAGACACATCCTGCATATTTGAGCCAGTAGCAGTATAACGCCCAGCTTCAAGAATCCTTTCCAACTTTTCTTTCTCTACTGCTTTATTTTTATAATGACGTATACTTCTCCTGAATTTTATAAAATTCAAAAGTGTATCAGGAGAAATATCAAATTTTTCTTTATCATATTCCTCTATTCCTTCTTGTGGATAATTGGTAATAGAAACTGCATTTACTGGGCATACTGCTATACAATGGCCACACTGCATACATCTTCCTTTTATTTCTGCTTTCCTATTTTCTAGAAAAAGATTTTCTGGAAAACAGTCTTTTACACAAGCTCCACAGCCTATACATTTCTCTTTGTCAATACTTACCATGCCATTCTCCTTGTGATGATTTAATTTCTACTATTTCAATTATATACTTTTATAAAAAAAAATTCTATTCTTTATAAAAAAAGTACCTTTTTAGCTATTTATTGTGGTTTTTTATAAATTCATATCCATTTTTAATATGTTTTGCCATAAGTTCAGATACTTTTTTCTCATCTCTTTTTTTCAAATATTCAAGAATATCCAAGTGCTCTTGTACTATTTCCTTTCTTCTCACTGAATATCTTCCTGAAATATCTCTATCATAGAGGATAACTACCATAAGCTCATTGAGGAGTTTACTTAATCTTTGATTTCCTGCTATTTTCAACAATTCATTATGAAATTCTGTATTTAATTCTATAAGTATTTCGGGAGTTTTTGCTTCATTACATTTCTCTAATATTTTTTCTAACACTTTTATATCTTCTTCAGTAATATTTCTAACTGCTAATTTTCCTACCATTCCTTCTAAAGCTTCTCTACATTCATATATTTCTAATAAATCTTTTTGTTCTATTCCTTTTACAATTACACCTTTCCATGAAGCTACTTCTATGAGCCCATCTGAAGCAAGTTTTCTAAAAGCTTCTCTTACAGGAGTAGGACTTACATCAAACATTTTAGCTATGGACGTTTCTGTTATTTTTGTTCCTCTTTCTAATTCTCCATCCATTATAAGTTCTTTCAATCTGTCATAAACTTTTTCACTTAAAGTTTTTTTATTATCTAATTTTATAAACTTCATTATTCCTCCCCAATAAAAACTTTATTTTACAAGAATATTTTACTATATAAAATTAATAAATTCAATTTTAAAATAGAATATATTCTACAGAATAATTTATTTACTTTTAATATTTTGTATCTTTTTCCATCTTTAGATTTTTCAAAATTATTCTATTTTCTGAATAAATTATAACAAATAATCTTATTATTTCTATGTTATATTCAAGTACATAAATAATTTTTTCTTACTTCTATGTTTATCATATTTTATTATTTATATATAAAACCTTCTTTCTGTTATTGTATTCATTTAATATAAATGATAAAATTATAATGTTAGGTTTTATAATAAAGAAATAAAAGTATTGTTACAGGAATATTATTAATATTATTTAATTATTATATGAAAAACAAATGAAAAAAAATAAAATATTAAAGAAGTTTTTAAATGATATTTATTTAAATTTTAAGATATAAAAAATCTAGAAAAAGGAGAAACAGCTATTATGAACATATTATTTGAAAACAAATACTACAATGAAAAAGATCTTTATGTTGAATATATAAAAGATGTACATTGCAAATATACAAGAAAGCTTGGATATATTCTCTTAATTTTAGGAGTATTTTATAGTTGCCTTTATATCTTTAAAATAAGAACAATCCCTATACTAATATTAGCTATACTTTTATTAGCTTTTTCATTACGACTTATTACCATCCATAAAATCTATCAAAAACATCTCAAAAAAAATGCTTTTAATTTACATAATGGAAAAATTTATGAATCTATTTTTCAATTCACAGAAAATAAAGTAATTTTAAGAGAAGGATCAATCTTAATGGAATTTGATTATATTCAAATTAAAAATCTAAAAGAATATAAATTGATTTATACCTTAATGATTGGAGAAAAACAAGGACTATTATTAAAAAAAGATAGTTTTTCTATTGGTACTTTTGATGAATTTAAAAAATTTATAGTCAATAAGATTAAAAAATAATTATTGAGTTTACTTTACAAAAAATATATAAAAAAAGGATAGCATCATTTAAAATGATATTATCCTTTAATATAATTGAATAAAATACATAAATAACAATTTCTTTTCTTTAATTAAAATTTTATAGTTCTTTTTTCTTCAAATAATTTCATATATTAGCTTCCTCATATCTCAGTTTTTAATTAAAAATTTAGGTACATTACATATTAAATTTTTAATATCTTCTTCTTTAAAATTATTTTTTAGCAGTACTTCTACAAAGTTTATAAATTCTTCTATTGGCTTTTTTCTTTCTACTTGACCTCTATCTGTAGATATATAAATATTTTCTGTTCCAATTTCTCTTATTGTCCTTATCATATGCTCAACTGTACAGTTGCTTTCAGCAATATTATACCAGCATTTTTCAATTTTAACTCCAATTTCAGCTAATTCTTTTTGTTTTTCCAAAGGCATGTAAGTTCGTTCCCATTCTGGATGAGTTAAAACCATTTTTATATTTCTTTTTCTTCCTTCTTTACAAAGAATTATAGATTCTTTAGCAGAAATATGTCCTGTAGCCAAAGGTACTCCATATTTTGAGACAATATCAAAAATATCATATACAGCTGGTAACAGCTGATCTTTTTCATTTAATATTTTTATTCCTGGTCTTTTAAAGAAATCACCCTCCATATCACCATGTAATAAGCAATTATAAGCATCTCTTGTTGGCATCCATACAATAGAGGCTCCTAAATTCAGTGAACTCTCAAGAGCATAGGGATTTAATCCTCCTACTGGCCAATTTAAGACAATTCCTCCATAAGCCTTAGTTTTATATTTTTTGGAATAATTCATAAGTAATGCCCTTGCTCCAGTTGGTTCATAATGATTTTTTATTAATACTCCACCTAAACCAACCTTATCCGCTTCATCCATCAATTGAAAATCATTTAAAGCTCTTTTTACATGAGATGGATAAGGGTGAATATGTAAATCATAAGCTCCTTTGATTAATTCTATAGCATGACTTCTATTTTCCATTATTTTTTCTCCTGTAATATTCTATCATATTCTTGATAATTAAATATAAAAACACTTGAATTTAATGTACTTACTAATACCTATTAATATTCCACAAAATTCCAATCCAGTTGTAGCAATACTATTTTGTTTTTAGCATACAATCTCCAATAATCTAATTCTCAATAATTTCTTTTTCACCTAATCGCAATTCACTCATTGGGATACTTAAGCTATACGAACCATATTTCCACTTGCTTACTAATAACATTCCTACTCCTACTATCATTAATACAGTTCCCACAGGAATTAAACCAGTATTTACTACTATAACTGGTATCATTGTCACCAAGAATAATTCTACAATGGACTGAAGGGTATAAGCAGTACCAAAATCATCTAATGTTCCTGTTTTCATTTCAGGATCAACTATTCTTAATAATGTAATTCCTATTGCCACAACTCCTGTAATATATCCAAATATAAAAATTGATCTTTCAAACCAAAAATTTCTGAATAGTTTTCTTCCAACAAAGAATACTAAAATATATGGCCATAATATTCCTAATAGACATAGTACAGCTATTGGTCCAAGGAAATCAAGAACAACTGATATTTTTATTGTGGCTATCCCAAAAGCTACTAAATAATCTGTTACACAGCTTCCTATTCTATCCACTACTTTTTTGTCCACATAAGTACCATAGCCAACTTTATTTAAAGTCCATTGAATAAAAACTCCAATTATCATAGTCAAGCACATAAGTGGAATTTCAATGTTTGGTAAATATTGTTTATATAAATTATAAATACCATATCCTATTCCTGTAGTAACTAATATTAAAGCAATATGCCATGCCAAAGGATCCATTGCCATTGGATGAATTGTTTCATCCCCCATAGAAGGTCTTTTTTCTTCAGGAATCATTCCTGTCTTACATTCAATAGGTAAAGAACCAATAGCATCTATCATCCTAGTAGCTTTCTTTCTAGTGGCATAATTAATACATATAATTCCACCAAATATTCCCACAAGTAATCCCAATGTTGCAAAAGTCTGCCCTATTATTATTCCATCATCTCTCCCCAACATAGTATTCAATGTTCCACCAATGGCAGCAGCATATCCATGCCCTCCCATAAATCCTGAAGGTAAAAGTAATGCAATTTCTTTAAAAACATTTGGAAATAGTAACATCATCAAAGCTCCACCAAATAAGCAAGCAGCACCAAAACATATTATTTCACTAGACATATTTATCAGGAAAGTATTTCCAACTTTATTAACTGTTTCTTTTAAACTAACTTTTTCTGTTTTTCCTAAAAATAATCCAGAAAATAAAACACAAACAAGTAAATAAGCATATGACCCTGTTTGGTCACTAAAAGGAACTATATTTAAAAATTGTTTTCCTGAAAATAATGCTAAAAATCCCGCAATCAGTGATGAAGGAATATAAAAATTTTGAAAGAACTTTACTTTGCTTCTTAGCATTTGTGCTATAAATAAAAAGCCAGACATTATACAAAAATCCATTAACATAGAATATGCTGTAAACCTCATCCTTTTCCCCCTTTTTAGAATGCAGCTGAATTTGAATAATCAGCTGCACCCATTTTAATGTATATTATCTATTTTAAATATTTCTTAAAGAATGCCTCCATTGCTTCTATTAATCCTACAAATTTTGGATCTTCATCAAACATCCATTCATTATGCTTTCCTTCCACATAATATATTTCTTTTGGCCCATTGGCTAATCTATAGGCTTCTTCTGCTTCTATTTTATCATGTAATTCGTTATATCTTCCATGACCTACAAATAGAGCCTTTGGTGATAATTTTGATAAAGTATTTTCTATATTAAATCGTAAAAATGATTCTCCAATGACAGAAGACATAGGAGTTGGGAACTCTTCTCCATTATTGATACCATTAGCCTTATCAGATACTCCTCCATTAATTTTTTTCAATGTTTCATCTATGTAGAAATTTCCACTTTCATCTATATTAGGATAACATACATAAGGATGTCGTAGTACTGGATCTCCAGTAGTTGCTCTAGTTACTTTATCTTCTTTCAGCATTCTTAGCATTTTATTATATTTATCATTTCCCATACCCATTCTCATCCAACGTACACCATTTACAAAAGAATTTAATGTAGCCACAGCTTTTACATCTTCCTCTCTAGCTGCTACTTCTACACAGACAGCTCCTCCTACTCCCCAACCAACTAAGCCTATCTTATTAGGATCTACCTCTGGCTGCACTTTCATAAAATTAACTGCATTTGAAATATCTTCCACTTCTCTTTCCAAAGTTGTATATTTAGGATATCCTTCACTTGGTTTAAATCCTCTATAATCAAAACCTAAACATACAAATCCCCTAGCAGTAAAAGCTCTTGCAAACATAGCGGGATAGACTATATTTAATCCTGTCCAACCAGAATTTGCTAATATACAAGGTCTCTTCTCCCCAGCCTTATAATCATCAGGTAAATAAATAGTTCCTACAATTTTTTCACACTCACTGTAAAAAATAATATCCCTTGTTTTCATAAAATACTTTTGTATGATAAAGCGTAGTTAATTATTTATCATACATCCTCCTTTTTAATTTATTTTGATTGTGTTAATTATGTATTACTATATAAAAAGCAAAAAGTCAACCTTTTTATTTAAAAAAAGAATTTTTATTCCTTTATAAGATAAATAAATTTCTTTTTATTATTATTTAAAACTTCATATTTCCTTATTTTTATGATACAATCTATTATAAAATATTTATAAGTGTGAGGGAGTTTATGAGTGAAATTAATATTATAGAAAAAATTGTAAAAATAAAAGATTTTTTACCAAAAAAACAAAAAATTCTATGTGAATATATAATCTTAAACTATTCTGAAATTGGATTAATGAGTATAAATGAACTGTCAGAAAAATCTGGTGTTGGAACAACTACTATTTTGAGATTAACAAAAGTTTTAAATTATTCTAGCTTTAGTCATTTTAAAAAAGATATTTTTAAAAACTCAATGACTACTAACATTTCTTCTTATGGTGGCTTAAAAGAAAGTTTTAAAAATATTACTGAAAACAAAAATTCTGATATTTTAAGTGTTGTTTCTTACGAATTGCTTTCATCAATAGAAAATTTTATTACACCACAAAATATTAAACAAATTAATAAGGCTGTGGAAATGATTGTAAAAGCAAAACAAATAAATATCTTAGGATTACGTTCTTCAAAGGCTGTTGCTTCATATTTAGAAGCCATGTTGGGTCGCATTTCTCCCAATGTTAAGCAATTAAATAGTGATTCTGAATATTTATTTGATAATATTATTAAATTAAGAAGTAATGATATCTTAATAGTTTCTTCATTGTGGCCTTGTACTAAAAGGACTATTACTGTCTCTGATTACTGTCATAAAAATAAAATTCCTATAATCCTATTAACAAATACAATATTAAATCCCATTGCAAAATATGCTAACATTGTCATTGATACTAATTCCGCCAATAAAAATGATGGAGTTATTCCAAATATGATTGTGGCTGAAGCCATTGTTAAAGAAGTTTGGAAAAAAAATCCTTCTAAATATCAAGAATATCTTGATAATTTGGAAAATCTTTTGGAAGAAAATGATATTTTTATTTGGAATAAATAGAATAGTAAAAAGAAACCAAAAACTTATACTGCACCCTCTATCTTATTTATCTAAGATAGAAAGTATAGTTTTTTATGACTAAATTGACAAATAGGAAAAAAGTTAAGATTTATTAATGGAGATTAAAGAGAGAAAATGGAAGTTTTATACATTAAGAAATATTTTAGAAAAGAATATAAAATAAGGTTATAAAATGAATTAAAGTATAGGAATATAAAAAAAGGTCATTCATTTAAAAAATATCTTTTTAAAAATTAAAAAATTATAAGATATTTAATAGTATAATTCTTCTAGAGCCATTTGAAAGACACAACAAAAAATGAAACCTTATAAAAAATCACCCCAAAAGATAGAAAGATTTTTAGATAAAATTCTAAAATATCATTTTTCTTTTGGGGTAATTTTAATTTAAGATTATATAGGATATCGACTAAATCATCAGTTCTCCATTTTTTAATATTACTACACCATCAGCAATAAGAGTTGGTTTTGTCATTATAAGATCATAGTGGCAAGCTGCCTTTATTATTCCTCCTAAAGTTATACTTGTTCCAACTCCTATATGAAGTGAACCAAATACTCCTTCATCTTCAAGCATACTTCCTGTAAATTTACATTCTGGATTTAAACCTACTCCAACTTCTGCTATATTATATACTTGTGGATCTTTTTTATCTATCCAGTCAGCTGCGAGTTTCTTAGCCTCTTCTCCTCCTGAAATACTTTCAGGAATAATATAACCATCTTTTACTTCTACTTTTACTGGAGTTTTTAATAATCCTATTCCAATGTATGGTATACTTGCATCTGCAACTATTACTCCATTTGCAGTTCCTTCTACTGGTGATACATTAGCTTCTACAGTTGGTATAGGTCCAAATTTTCCAGGTTCTACCAATCCTGTCATAGCATTTCCTCTTCTTCCTTTTCCTGAAAGTTTTAAGTTTGTTCCCATAGGAGTTGTTATAGTTATAACTTCCGCTCCTGCCATTGCAGCTGCTACTTTCTTACAATTTTCTGCTGCTTCATAGAAGTTTGCATTTACTCCCCCAGTTATCATTTGATCCTCGTTGAACTGTGTAAGCATTACTCCTCTTGAACCAGCTGCACATGCATCTTTTACTGCATGAGTATGGGTTATTGATGTAAATACTGCTCCTATAAATGCATCTGATTCCTTCATTGCAGCTGCTATTGTTTTTGGAGGTTCCTGTCCATCTCTCTCTCTTGGTGTCATTATATGTATAGTAGGTTCTGCTCCTGCTACTATTATTGCTGCTGCCAAAGCTTCTGCTATTCTCATTTGTTTAGGTTCTGTAACTATAACTACATTTTCTCCAGCTTTTACCCCTAAATTTATTTCCACTATTGCCCTTGCTCCTTTAGCCATTAATATTTTTTTCATATTTACCTCCTAATATTTTACATGTTTCTATATTATTTTTTATTATTTATATATATTTATAAAAGCCACTATTATTGCTGAGTTAAAAAAGTTTATAAACAAGCTTCCCACTAATGGAAGTATAAAAAATGCTGTTGGAGCAGGTCCATATTTTTCTTCTATTGACTGCATATTTGCCATAGCTGTTGGTACAGCTCCAAGTCCAAATCCACAATGTCCAACTGCCATCATTGCAGCCTCATAATTTTTTCCCATTACTCTATATGTAAAGAAGACTGCACATAATCCCATTAATATAGTTTGTGCTATTAATAATATTATCATTGGAACTGCAAGATCTGTAAGCTGCCATAATTTTAAACTCATCATTGAGAAAGCTAAGAATAATATCAGCGAAATATCTCCTATTATTCTAATTTCATTTTCTTTTATTTTTAACCAAGTTGAATAGTCAGCAATATTTCTTATTATTGCTGCTGCAATCATAGCTCCAACAGAAGCTGGAAATGTAAGTCCAGTTTTTTTTAAAAGCATTGATATTATACTTCCAAGAGCCATGGATACTAAAAGCTGATAAACAGCTGAGTATATTCTTTTTTCATCAAGTTTTTCATTTCCTTTTTCAATTTCTTCTATTCCTTCTACTTTTTCGGCTGCTTTTCCAGTTAAAAGTTTATACTTTTCAATAAGAAATTTTCCTATTGGTCCCCCTGTCAAACTTCCTGCTACCAATCCAAATGTAGCTGCTGCTAAAGTTATAGTAAGCGCATTTTCAAGTCCTGCCTCTTCTAAAACTGGAGCAAATGCTGCAGATGTACCATGTCCTCCTGTCATTGGTATTGAAGCTGTTGCCAATCCTACCAACGGATTCAAACCTAATAATTTTGCTAGATATATTCCTAAAAAGTTTTGTAAAATAACAACTATTATAGAAACTATCAAGAATTTTATAACCTTTGGTCCACCTTTTTTTAGTAATTTATAACTTGCAGTAAATCCTATACTTGAGTAAAATGCAAGCATAAATACATCACTGAGAGCAAAATTAAATTTAAAAGTAAATAATCCTGTGCTGTAGCCAATTGATAATAAAGTGGTAAAAATGAGCCCTCCTATAACTGGTATAGGTATGCAAAATTTTCTAAGTATTTCTACTCTTTTTTTAATATAATCTCCCACCAATAGAACGATAACAGCCAATGCAGTTGTAAGGAACAAGTTTAAATCAATTACCATAATTTTCCTCCTTTATTCTCAGTGATTTTTCTATAGAACTGCTTTGGGCTTTTATAATGTCACAATCATTTTTTAAACATTATATATTCTATAGAATATATTATATTTTAAATTTACACTTTTTTATCCAAAAAGTCAATAAAAAATCTTATTTTCTTACATAAAAATAAATGAGTTCCAATGTTAAAGGAGTTATTGTAAGAAAAAATTTTTAATTCTGAATCTTTTGATTATATGTAGAATTTCCTGCGTATGGGAATTTTGGTTCACTTAATTCAAAAGCAAAAGTTTCCCTATCTACTAAGCCAACTACATAACTGCTATCATATAATCTTAACAAAAATTCTGCTACCTCCTGACTTGTATGATAAGTATCAAATAATCTGTCATAGTTATACTCACGGACATTATTTGCCACTTTTCCAAACTCTGTTTTTGTTGCAGCAGGAGCCAACACTTTTACTTGCATTTTTCCATTAGATAATTTCAATTCCTGTGCTAATCCCTCTGTAAAAGTACTTACATAAAATTTTGTAGCACAATAAGTTATTGCAGTGGGAACAATTGTATAGCCTCCACTTGAGGAAATATTGATAAGTTGTGTTCCTTCAACATCTTTATAATCATGAACAAACATAGAAGAAAGTATAGTAAGGGCTGTCACATTCAAGCAAAGCATTTTTTCAATTTTCTGTAACTCTTGCTGTGCAACACTTTCATAGTTCCCAAAACCTGCACTGTTAATCCATGTTTCCAGTGTATATATTTTCAAATCCCTATATAGCTGATATACATTTTCTAGTATAGATAAGTCCACAGTTTTAATTATGACATCAACATTCGGATATTCTGCCAAAATTTCCTGCCTTAAACTTTCAAGTTTATTCCTACGGCGAGCAATTATAATCAAGTTTTTACTGCGTCTAGCAAATGCTTTTGCTGTTTCATAACCAATACCAGAGCTTGCCCCAGTAATAACAATATATTTTTTCTGAATCATTTGAAAAACCTCCTTGTGTTTGATATAATAAGAGCATATAATATAGAGTTAACTCTATGTCAAGAAGGTAAAGGTGATTTTTATGAATTATTCAATTGGAGAATTTTCTCAACTGACAAATTTAGGTATACACACTTTACGGTACTATGAACATGAAAATCTGATTATGCCAGAAAGAAATTCTAGCAACCGCCGCCGTTATTCTGATAAAGATATTGAATGGATTGATTTTATCAAACGACTGAAAGATACTGGTATGCCTATCAAAGAAATTAAATACTATGCAGAACTTCGAGCACTAGGTGACCCTACATTAAATACAAGAATGAAAATGCTGATACAGCATCGTGAAAATCTAAATGAAAAAATTAAGCTGTTACAAGAACATAGAGATAAACTGGATGAGAAAATCAAATTTTACCAAAAAGAAATTTCACAAACTATAAATGAATGAGAATATCAAAAACAGTAAATAGAAAAGGTGGAATAGTCCTGTTATAAGGACTATTCCACCTAATTGAAAACACTTTTTTATGACAAAAATATAATAGGGTCTGAAATTATTTGGGCAAAATATTTCTTAATTAAATACACTTTCCTGATCTTTCTCCAGTGAATACTCCATTTTTAACTGCTATTTTTCCATTAACTATAACATATTCTATTCCTTCAGATTTTATGAAAGGATTTTCAAATCCAGCTTTATCTTCAATCTTTTCATAATCAAATATAGTTATATCTGCAAAATATCCTTTTTCTATTCTTCCCCTTTCTTTTATAGAAAAGATATCAGCAGTTTTAGAAGTTATTTTATTTATCATTTCCTCAATGCTAAACATTTTTCTTTCTCTATTTATTCTTATAAATTTAGGAAAAGTTGCAAAGTTTCTTGGATGTGGAATACCAAATTTTTGAATTTTTTCAACTGGTACTGAACTTCCATCACTTCCTATTACTCCTATAGAAGTATTCATAAAATTATACATATCTTCTTCTCCTATAGAAAAATATATTGCTTTTGCCCTTCCAGCACTTTCTCTTATAAGATAGAGAATTGTTTCTACATCTTTCATTTTAGTTTCTTCTACTATTTCCAAAACTGTTTTTCCAGAAAATTTATTCTCTGAAAGAAAACTATTAGATATTAATATATTAGATATTCCCCCTCTTTTATAAACAATATCCATGATATCATTTTTTTCATCTTCGGTAAGAGTATCTATCCTATCAATGAATTTTTTTACATCTCCATCAAATATTTTTTCAGGAATAAGTACCATAAGAGTAGTAGAAGTTGCTGTATATGGATATTGATCATATGTTATATCAAGCCCTTTTTCTCTTGCTTCTATTATCAACTTCAAAATATCATCTGATTTCCCCCAAAATCTTCTATCCATTATTTTCAAATGCGAGATATTTACTTTGCACTTGCTTTTTTCAGCACATTCCAGTACTTCTTTTATAGATTCTACAACATTTTCTCCTTCATTTCTTATATGAAAAGAAGCTGTTTTATTATATTTAGCTGTAGTTTTTAATATTTCAGTAATTTCATTTTTATCCATAAAATTTCCTGGTTGATATACAAGTCCAAAAGATACTCCATATGCCCCCTCCTGAAGTTCTTTTTCTAAGACTTCCAACATATTGTTCATCTCATCTTCATTTAATTTTTTAGTACTGAATCCTACACTGTCTACTCTTATACAACCAGTTCCTACAAGATAAGCCTGATTTGTAATAAATCCTTTTCTATTTATTGCTTCTTTTAAATCTTTCATACTTTTTATATTTTCCAATTCAGTATTATCTTCTGGCAATACAAAATGATCTTTTACATATTGTTTAAACTCATTATTATATTCTTCTCCTGCTGGAGATATCCCTATTCCACAGTTACCACTTACTTCAGTTGTCACTCCCTGAAGTATTTTACTTGTCATTTCTTCGGAAAAAAATGCTGCTAAATCAGAATGACAATGTGGATCTATAAATCCTGGTGAAACGATTTTTCCAGAAGCATCTATTACTTTTTTTCCTTCTAATTTTTCCGATGATATCTCAGTTATTCTATCTCCAGTTATTCCTATATTTACATTTTCAGCTGCTTTTTCTCCTCCAAAAACAACTTTTCCATTTTTTATAACTAAATCAAATACCATTGCTCCTCCAGTTTTCTATTTACAATAGTTATCAAAAATTACTTTCCCTATTAAACTATTTATTTTGATTCCATCTTCATTTTTCTCTAAATCCTTTGTAAGAATTATAATATCCACCCATCCTCCATCAAAGAATAATCTTCCAGCATCATGTTCTATATACATAAGCTCTCCTGTTTTATGAGCAAAATCTACTTCTCTTGGAAAATAAAGAGGTATCTTACTACTATATGCCTGATTTCTTAACATATCTAAATCATCTGGATTCTTACATAATATTTCCAATACTCCTAAAACATCCTTAGGAGTAGTAAAATTATCTTTTCCAGCTTCTCTAGCTTTTGTATCCATCATCTTTCTTCCTAAAATAGTTTTTACAAATCCATTTTCTTTTATGTTCTCATTTATTCTTTCCATTCCAATATAATCTATCAGTATATTTGTTGCTGTATTATCACTGAGACATATCATAAGATAAGCTATATCCTTTATAGTAAGAGGAAGTCCATCTTCCATTACTTTTAATACTCCACATCCTCCAACTTTAACATCCTTTTTTAATTTTATCTTTTTATTATAATCCTCCTTCTTCAATGCCATGAGAATAAAAAGTTTTATTAGACTTGCTGATGGAAATACCTTTTCTTCATTTATCATAATTGTCTTTCCAAAAGAATCTCTTATTATTATTCCAGTTATCCCACTATTTTCACTTATTATTTCTCTTATTCTTTTCTCCATTATTCAATCCCTCCGAATTTTATTTTAAATCGAATAAATAATTGCTCTTATTATTACATATATTACCATTACTATTGTTATTGACATTCCATTTCTTATCATACTTTTTAAATCTTTTGAACGCGCCAATCCCATCTGTCCTATCATATCTCCAGTTGGATAAGCAAAAGATGTTATCTGTGATCCTATCAAAAGTACAGTTCCCCATATTGTCATAGGAAGATTTATATCCATAACTATATTTTTAAATAAGTCATTTAATACAACTGATTGTGCAACAGCTGCACCTGATACTCCAAATATTCCTACAAGCGTACTTATTATTATGAAACCAATATCTCCACTTACTTCTATCAATGGTTTCAGCATATCTCCCAATGTAGTAAATGCTCCTGTCATTGTTACAAATTTCAGAAATGGATCATATAATACAAACATGAAAAACAGCCAAAACATTCTTGTTGCTCCTTTTGTCAGACTTCCAATAATATCCATCATACTTCTTCCTGCTGCTAACCCTGTTGTAAAAGCCACTGCAAGCATAACTACAATTGCATACGCTGCTCCTGCTTTTGCATATATACCATATGCAAGCATCCCTATCATCACTACAGCAAACACTATTGTTGCTTTATTTATCTCAGGTGTAGATACAAATTCTTCATCCTTATCCATATCTTCTGCTGAATACATTTCAATTCCTTCATACTGCTTCTGTACTTTTTTTCCAGTATAATAAGTAGTTATAAGCACAAGAATAGCTACTGGTACCCCCACATTAGCCAGATATGCTCCATATGTAAGTCCTGTAAGCCCCATTAATGTAATTACTGGGGGAACAAATGGTCCTAAAAATAATCCACATGCTCCAGCACCATGAAGAATAACTGCCAGTGCATTAGGTGTCAATCCAAAACTTGCAACTATTGGTATCAAAATTGGTGCTATCATAGCATTTGCACCTGCCAATGTTCCTAAAAGAGAAACTAACAGAGTTGAAGTTCCCATAGTCACTATTATAGCTTGATTCTGACTTTTTATTCCCACTTTTTTTATCAGTATTTCTACTAGATTTCTGGCAACTTTTGTTTCAGTCAATACTTCTCCTAATCCTGCTCCCATCATGATAATAAATCCAATAAGTCCTAAAAATGACTTAAGTCCATTTGCTATTTCATTTGATAAGCTTACTGGTGTCTGTCCAGTCAAAACTGCTCCCACTAAAACGCAGATGATAACTGTTGAAAGCAGATTTTTTCCCTTAAATGCAAGATACAAATAAATAACTAATGGTAAAAAACCTATTAATGCTGGTAATCCAAATATCATAAAATCCCTCCTCTGTGTTTTATAAATAAAAAAGGTCTAAAATTTACACATTCAAAAAGAAATGGTAGAATTTTAGACCTTACTTACTTAAATGTTTAACCGTAAACAAGTGTTTTAATTCTTAGACTTTATATATTTTTTTATCGCATCTTTATATGCAACTATTATTGACTTTTGTGAACTTCCTAAATAAGTTCTTTCAACTTCTGCTATTATTTTATCTTGATCTTTTATAAAATTTTTCCCTACAAATATCTCTTTCACAAAAGAATTAGTTATTTTTAAGATAGAGGATACCTCTGTTTCCAGAATTATATCATCCTTTTCTGAAACTATAAATGCTAGAAAGAATCTATTATAATTTTTAGTTATAGGATTATCTAGATTAGTTTTTGCATTTCCTACAATATATTTTTTTTCCATTTTTATGTGCTCCAACAACTATATTTTCAAATAAAAAAATCATTTTGTAACTTATTCTAACATACTAAATTTTAAAAATCAAACTTTTATCTTTATTTTATTATATATATTTTAAATATATTAATTAAAAACAATGGATAAACTATGTATATATAATTTTGAATTCAAAAATTTTATCAGTTTTATAGATAAATTTTATTAAAATAAAATGATTTTTTGTAACTATTTTTTTAATTTATATCATAAACTTTATCTAAATACACTTTAGCTTTTTCATAATCTTCTATATTTTTTATAGTTATTTCAAAATCTCCTGTTCCCCAATGTCCTATATTTCTTACATCTCTTGTAAGTCCTTCTATTAATACTTCTTTGTCTGGATTTAATTTCAAATATAAAACTATCTCTTTTTTATAAAGTTGCAAACAAACAATATTTTTAACTTTTTTAAAAGCTACATAAAGTTTTAATTTATTTTCAGAAATATCATCTCCTTTTGACAATATATAATCCTTTATTGAAAAATATAGTTCTTGTATATTTTTAGGAGACTTTTTTATTTTTTCTTCTATATCACATTCTTTTATACTTTCTTTATTTGTAATTATCTTCTCTTTTATAGGTTTTGCCATGGGAGCATTTATATGTTCAAAAAGAAGAAGATTATCTTCAAATTTATTATATTTTACTAATTTTATATTTTTTTGCATTTGATTAACTGCATGTTCATCATATTTAGTAAATTCCTTAGCAATACAGATAACACAAGGTGCAGACCAATCTATATTTTTCGCAATCTCAATACCTAATTTTTCCATAACCAATATTTGAAAATCTGCCTTATGATCCAATAACCAGTCTAAATAAAATAATCCTTGATTAATAACATTTTCATCTCTGCTTCTTTTATATTCAAATATAACTGGACAATTATTTTCATCTATTCCTAAACTATCCATTCTTCCATTAGTTATAGAATACTCACTTTGTAAAAATCTAATTCCAAAAAACGTTTCCATATTGTTTTCAATTAAATTTTGAATTTCTTTTTCTAATACTACTGCACTTTGACTTAATTCTTTCACTCCATTTTTTATTTCAAATAAATTTATATCAGACATATCCCACCCCAGTTATTTTGAATTATTATATTCATAATTTTAATTGTATCATTTTTTAAAGGAGATTAATAGTTCTTCCTTATCCTAATTTCATAAACTAGTATATTTTTTATATACCACTATAAATTTTCCTTAATATTTATTAAGTAATAATTTTTATAATATAATCTTTGTTAATAAATCATTATCCTTGCTTAATAAAAAAGCTATAGACAGTTTTAATTGCCTATAGCCTTCCAAAAATTTTTATTTTTTAATTATATGAAACATAATCATCTTTATTTTTACTTGAAGCAGTTTCACACTCTACTTTATTTACCTTATATCCTTTTTTTATCTCAAGTGCTCCTTTTAAAATGGGATCATCAGTTTTAATCTGCTTTTCAAGTAATACTTTTCTTAGATTTTCCAAAATTTCTTTATATTTAATATCATCTACAAGATTATTTCTTTCTGTTGGATCATAATAGAGGTCAAAAAGCCCTTCTCTATACTTAACTTTTTCTCTTAATCCATTATTCATAAGAAAATCTTTAGGTACAGACTCATCCATATTTGAAAGATTAACTTTGTTCCAAGTTTCATCATAATATTTTATATATTTGTAACGTTTTGTTCTTACACATCTCACAGGTTCGTATGATGTATGAAAATTGATTTCAGCAAATATATATTCATCAAGCAAAGCCTTATTATTGACAAAAGCTTCAGCAAAAGACTTTCCTTCCAGATAATCAGGTTTATTTAAATTAAGAAGTTCACACAATGTAGGAAATACATCTATTTGTGAAACCAGACTATCCACAACTTTTCCATTAGAATCTGCTTTGGGAACTTTCATTATCAATGAAACTCCTATTCCAGTATCTGTAAGATTGCACTTATTAAATGGAAGTGCCAGTCCATGATCCGTAGTAAAAATTATAATAGAATTTTTATAAAGGTTATTTCTCTTTAAAGCATCTACTATCATTTTTACATTTTCATCTGCATAATGAGCTGTTGTCATATATTGAGCATGATCATGTCTGTTTTCTTCATTACTTGTAATTGGATAAGGAGGAACTACATATCTTTCATCTATAAACTCAGCTACTTCTACTGGATAAGGTCTGTGAGTGCTGTGCATCCCAAAAGATAATAAAAATGGTTTTTCTTCATTATAGTTATCAAGCCATTTCACCACTTCAGCAGCATTATTTCTATCCCATAAATGAAGTTCTTCTTTTTTAAATGGTTTGGAATCAGTTGTAATTATTTCTTTATATCCTAAATTATGAAGTCCATTTTTTTCTAAATCTAGATACCACCCATATTCATGCTGTATTCCACATAAGCAAGTATTGTATCCATTATCTTTTAAAAAGTTAGCTAAATGCCTTTCAGGGTTGTAAAGTGAAAATCCTCTTTGAGCTAATCCAAGCATCCCATTTTGATGTGGAAAAGTTCCTGTTAAAAGAGCAGCTCTGCTTGGAGAACAAGTTGGCCCTGCACAAAAAGCATTTGTAAAGACTACAGAGTCTTTTGCTAGTTTTTTTAGATTTTCAGTTGGAATATCATATCCATAAGGACTCATCATTCTTCCACTGTCATGTGTATTTATATATATAACATTCATCTTTGACTGATAGCCTCCTTTATTTTACAAATATAGGTGAACTCCATGCAGCTCCACCATCTTTCTGCCATATTCTTACTCTAACATTTGAAATGTTGGTAGTATCTATAGTTTTTTCTATTCTTCTTGTGTATCCTGAAACAGGAACAGCTTTGGAAAGTTTTATTTTGTAGGCATTATGCCACCAAGGATCAGTTCTGTAGTACTCTGTAAAGTTAAAGTTTTCCTTTAAAAGTTCTTCTGCTTCTTCTAGTAATGGTATCAATCTAGAAGATTCAAATAATTCTTTTACTTCAAACTTATATTCTTTTCCATCAACTGTAAGAATAATAAAACTATCAATAGGAGCTGATATTTCAAATATAAATCCTTCTGTAGTTACTGCACTGGGTCCCATCCATTTTCCTGTAGCTGTTGTTTTATATGAAGTCAAATCAAATTTACAACTGCTGTCTGTCACATCATATAGACGTTGACCAAAATTACTCCAACATTTTTCAATAGATAAAATTTTCCCTTCTGTTGAAAGTGAACCACTCCAGTTTCTTGATTTTATATCAGGAAATATTCTTCTATCTGGACCCCATCCAAAATCTGCTTTAAATTTAAATTGAACAATTTTACCAAGAGATTCTTTTTCCCATGTTGAAGTATGAGGAATCATTTCAGCTGTTATATTGTCTTCTATGATTTCTATTCTGTCTATTGAATTTGAAGCTTCTACATTCAGTACAAGCTTAGAGTCTTTTCTTGGAGTTACACTTCCCCCCATAACCGTATCATCTATTAAAAAATCTACTTTTATTCTATCTTTGCTTACTCCATAGACTCTTTTATTTATAAAGGCATCCCAGATACTTTCCTTTGTATTATCCTCAGCCAACACAGCAATATATCCAAATCCATAAACTCCAGGAACAGAATGATTATCACCTGAAGCTATAACTCCAAATTGATGTCCTTTCTCCCATCCTTTTTCTACAGCTGTTACTCCTGTTCTAGGGCCCATGTGAATATGTCTGTCCATTGTAAATTGACTTTCATCATTTTCACTAGAACCATGTGATGAATAAATTTCTACAAATGGTGAAAACTTATCATTATGTGTCTCCCAGTTTTTTCCTCTATGACCAAGCTCATAAGCCAAGTGATGAGGAATAGCTATACAATCAACCTCTCTAAAGTTTTTTTCAAGCTCTAAATATCTAAGAGGAAAATATGGATTTTGATCATTTTTCAAAAAGAAAACATTATGATCTCCATCTTTTCCTGCCCCCTGCCATTCATACCCTATGAACATAGGAAACCCTTCTTCATTTACTTTTTCAGTAAATTTTCTTATATATTCCCAATCAGCTTGTACTTTATCCATAGGATAAATATCCTCTACTCCCAATCCACACTCATCTTTTCTCATATAATATGGATAATATGCAAATGGCCAGAAATCAAAAATATCCTTTACTTGCTCAAACCATAAAGGCAACTTATCTATGCTTTCATGATGCAGATTGCTGTGCATATCACTCCATAATATTTTATATTTGTTCATAACTTTTCACCAGCCTATCTAATATTTTAATGGAATTTTCCTTTTATATTTATTCATAACACTTGTAAATCTCAATGTTGCCAGATGAGGTCTTGTGATTGCACTTCCAATTACAACAGCATGAGCTCCAAGATAAAGACTTTGAACAGCCTCTTCAGGAGAAGCTATTTTTCCTTCCATAATTACAAGTCCTAATCCTTCACAAAATTCTGTAATTCTTGCCAATTCTTCAAAGTCTGGAGAGTCTGTAGATTTTGGATTATCATTAAATCTATATAATGTTGGAGCAACCATATGTGCTCCCATTTTTAAAGCCTCTCTTGCTTCTTCAGCATTTCTTATATCAGCAAGTATTAATAAATCTGGATATTTTTCTTTTATCTCTGAAATAAGTTCATAAGCTTTTCTGCCATAACTATTTATTCTATTTGTAGCATCAACTGCTACAATATCAGCTCCAGCTTTTACTATTTCATCAACCTCTTTCATACTTGGAGTAATAAAAACATCTTCTGTATCAATATTTATCTTCCACAGACCTATTATAGGTTTATTAGTAATTTTTCTTATTCTAGCTATGTTTTCAGGGGTATCTATTCTATATCCACAGGCATCTCCCCATTCACCACATGCCACTAGTTTTTCTATTATCTCTGGAAGATAAAGAGGATCTGTTTTTTTTACTTGGCATGATAATATCAAACCATTTTTTATATCTTCTATTATTTTTTTATTCTTATCATTCATAAAATCACTATCCTTATATTATTATATTTTACAATGTAGCAACATATTCATCAATTTCTGTTCTGATAAGATTTACTGTTGGCCCATAAATTATTTGAAGATTTTTTCCTCTAGTAACAACATTATGTGCCCCTGTTTGTTTTAATAAATCAATATTTACAACATCTAATTTTTTTACTGTAACTCTTAATCTTGTTGCACAATTATCAATGTCAGAAATATTTCCCATTCCTCCCAAAGCTTCTATTATTGTTTTAGCTTCTCCAGAAGTATATTTTCCTTTCAGTCCTTTTTCTTGTTCTTCATCATCTTCTCTTCCAGGTGTTTTAGCGTTTAATTTTTCTATTAAGAATTTAAATAACAGATAATTTACTATAAATATTGGGATTCCAAGAATAAGTATCCAGATATAATTAGTTTTAGAATTTCCTTGGAATACTCCAAATAATAAAAATTCAACTAATCCAGCTGAGAAAGTAGACCCTATTGTAATTTTAGCTATTGCTGCAATAACAAAAGATATTGCAAAAGAAACTGCTTCTGCCACAAAAAGTAAAGGTGAAGCAAATAATAAAGCAAATGATATTGGTTCAGTAACCCCAGTTAAAAAACTTGTAAGTCCTATTGAAAGTAAAAATCCAAATGTTGCCTTTCTTTTTGGTCCTTTTGGAATAGCAGTATACATAGCTAAACATATAGCAGGCATTGTAAATATCATATGGAAGTATCTTCCACTATTATATAAAGCTATATTTGAAAAATAATGAACTGTATCGTGATCAGCTAGTTGTGCAAGAAATATACTCTGCCATCCTTCAATAACCTTTCCTCCAACTTCTAGAGTTCCTCCAGCAGCTGTAGTCCAGAATGGAAGATAGAATACATGATGAAGACCTAAAACATAGAATCCTCTAAGAACAAGTCCATACATAAATGCTCCAAATATTCCTAATCCTTGAGTAAGAACTCCAAAATAAGCAATCATAGCTGCTATTGCTGGCCAAACAAAAACCATGATTAAAGATATAAACATAAATACAACTGTATTAACTATTGGAACAAATCTTGATCCTCCAAAGAAAGCTAATACATCAGGAAGTTTAGTTTTATAGTACTTGTTATGGACAATTCCAGTTACAATACCAGCTAAAACTCCTCCAAAAACATTCATATTAAGAGTTTTTATTCCAAACTGTACAGCTTGTCCATAAAGACGTATATCTGCACCAGCAGGAGCTTCTTTTCCAAAAATACTCATAAATGCCCCTGTTCCTGTTAAAAGAACAAAATAACCAACAACTGCTGAAAGACCAGCAGACCCCTTTTCATTTTTTGCTAATCCAGCAGCTATACCAACAGCAAAAATTAATGGCAATGCAGCAAAAACTCCATTTCCTACAGCATTCATTAATTTAAGTAATCCCTGTAAAACAGCATTATCTAAAACAGAATAAGCTTTTATTACTGCTCCTGATGATAATGCAGCAGAAATACCAAGTAAAAGTCCTGCTACTGGTAAAATTGAAATAGGCATCATAATAGCTTTACCTAATTGCTGCCCTAAGCCAAAAATATTGTCTTTTAAACTAACTTTCCCTTCCATAATCAACCTCCACATTTTATTTATGTACCTTATTTATTGACATACTCTAGTTAAATTGATTATAATTCATAAAAAATAACTTGTCAATACAAATTATATGTTGTATTATACATTATATAAAACTTGTATTATTTTTTTTAAAGTTGTAAATAAGAAAAAGGAGGGTATATTATGGAAGATAAAAAAGTTTCAAAATATCAATTGATTGAGAGTTATATAGTTGAAGGAATACAAAGTAACCATTATAAGGTTAATGATATTCTTCCTACAGAAGCAGAACTATCTGAAAAGTTTAACTGCTCCAGAGTTACAGTTCGTCAGGCATTAAGTAATCTGGCATATAAAGGTATCATATACAGAATACAGGGAAAAGGATCTTTTGTATCAAAAGAAAATACTTTAAAGCGTTCTCCCCTTCTTAAAAGTTTTACTGAAGATATTCTTGATATGGGGAAAAAACCATGGTCAATAGTAGAAACTTTTCATATTGCAAAAGTTGGAGAACATATTGGAAGAATAATGGGATTAAAACCTACTGAAAAAATTTATTATATTGAAAGAATTAGATTTGCTGATAATGACCCTATTCTCTTTGAAAAGACATATATGGAAATATCTAAACACCCTGAGATGTCTGTGAAAATATTGGAAGGTTCTAAATATGAATATGCAAAAAAACATGGAATGGAAATTTCTATTTCATATCAAAATATAACTCCTATATTTCCTCCTGAGAGTATAGCTGAAAAGTTAAAAATTTCTTCTAAAACACCTATTCTAAAATTATCAAATGTTACCTATTTATCAAATGGAGAACTTTTTGATTACAATGAATTATATATGAATACAGAGTTATATCAACTGAATATAGTAAAGAAAGTTGAAAAATAATTCTCTTAATATTAAAATATCCTATCAAAGAACCCATAAGTTTTTAAATAATCATTTTTTAATATATGGGTTCTTCTTTTTTCAGAAATTTTATTTTTATAAAAAATTTCTATTACAATTATTTATTTTTGATGATATACATATAAAATTTTGATAATATTTTCTTTTAAAATTCATGATTCTTCTTTTTATTGAATATCTAATTTTTATATTTCCATCTCTAATCTTTCTAAAAATTTTTTAGCTGCTTTAGAAAATATTTGAGATTTTTTCCATACAATATTTAATCCAACCTCTAATTTAGGTTCTAATGGTTTAAAACATAAAACACTATTTCCAGTAGTATTTACTAATTTATCAAGGCTCAATGCATACCCAATACCTTCTTCTACCATAAGAGAAGCATTATAAACTAAATTGTATGTTGTTACAATATTCAGCTTATTATAATCTAAACCTATCCATTTTGAAATTTCTTTTCCAACCATTGATTGCCTAGAACATAAAAGTGGAATATTCCACAAATTTTCTGGTTTTATTGTATTATATGACGCTAATGAACTATCCTTTCTCATTAATAATCCCCATATATCTGTTGCAGGGAGTTTAATATATTCATATTTTTTTATATCAGCTGGCTCTATTAATATTCCAAAATCCAATAACCCTTTATCCAATCGTTGTGTAACATCCTCTGCATTTCCACTAAATATATGATATCTTATATGAGGATATTCCTCTTGCAACTTTTTTGCTGTTTGAGCAATTATTCTCATGGCATCTGTTTCTCCTCCACCTATATAAATGTCCCCATTTATGACTTCATCAGAAGTTATAATTTCTGTTTCTGTTTTTTCTACTAGCTCAATTATTTCTTCTGCTCTTTTTCTTAGAAGAGCTCCTTCGTCTGTCAAAGTAAGTTTTCTGCTTCCTCGAATAAATAATTTTTTTCCTAATTCTTCTTCTAATTCCATAAGTTGTCTTGAAAGAGTAGGTTGTGTTACATGTAAAAGCTCTGCTGCTCTTGTTATACTTTCTTCTCTAGCCACAGCAACAAAATAACGTAAAACTCTTAATTCCATATTTTATTCCTCCTAATAATTCCATTTTTATAATTATACCTTTTTTAAATATGCTTATCAAGTATAGCTTTATAACTATTCTTAAGATCATATTCATTTATAGATATATCACATATTTATCTTAATATTTTTATCTTGTTTTACAAATATTATTATATACAAAATATTTGTTGACAAAATAAAATAAAAATATTATCATAAAAAAGATAACTTCATTTTATAAGTTCATATATTAATTTAGTTTGATTTACTAAGCTATAACTAAAAATGATGATTGAGGGGAATTCAGCTTTACTTTTGTTCAAAGTAAAAATGTACAACATCACAAATTTTCTATATTTCTATGGAAAGATAAGGAGAAAGAAATGAATTTAAAAAAATTAGCTTTACACTCATTATTAATTTCAACTACAATTTTTGCTAGTTCAAATTCTGAAAATGTAGAAGGAATAAATCTAGGCAATACAGTTATTTATTCTAGTACAGGTTTTGAAACTACTGTAAGGGATGTAGCAAGTAATCCCACTATTGTTGTAAGTGAAACAATTGAAGAAAAACATTATCCTTCAATTGAAGACGCTTTAAAAGATGTTCCAGCTGTTAATGTACAGTATCAAATGGGAATGCCTGTAATTGATATGAGAGGGCAAGGAATGGCAAAAGCTATGACTAATGTCCAACTTCTTGTTGATGGTATTCGTGCCAATGCTTCTGATACTTCTCATGTTGGTACTCCTGTAAATACAATATCTATCAGCCAGATAGAGAGAATAGAAATAATTCCTGGAGGAGGAGCAGTCCTCTATGGAAGTGGTACTTCTGGTGGAGTAATAAATGTCATTACTAAAAAGCAAACTGGTCCTAGAGCTACTGCTGGATACAGTTATGGAAACTACAGAGGAAATACCTATGAAGTATCTGCTGGACATACAATTGGAAAACTTGATATAGATTTAGCCTATACAAGAAATGAAATAAAAGGATACAGAAAATATAATGAAGAAGATTCGAATCATTTTAATACTAAATTGAGATATGATATATCTGATGACCATAGCATTATTTTTAGATATTCAAAATATGATAGTGAATCTGAAATTCCTAATTCATTGACTAAGTCTCAAATAGAAAGTGATAGAAAACAAAGTGGAAAAAGTTCTGGTGATATTGATAAATGGGATAGAGATAAAGATGAATTTTCATTAGAATATGCTGGAAAAATAAGTGATAATATGGAATTAAATTTAATAGGTTATTTCCAGGATACTGATATGCACTATAAAATGGTTACTGCTAAAAGTGGTATGAATATGAAAGCTGCTTTTGATGATGAGAAAAAAGGTGCAACAGCAAAATTAAAATACAAGTATGGAAATGACAGCAATATTATTTTTGGTTTAGAATATTTGGATAATGAACTGCACAGAAAACAGAATATGTATATGGAAAAAATGGGTACTAAAATACCAATGACTAACATTGATTTAAAAGCTACTAAAGAATCTATTAGTGGTTTTGTGTTAAATACATATAAATATCAGGATTTTGAATTTATTCAAGGATTTAGATATGAAAAAGCTGATTATGATATGAAAAGAAAAAGTTCTGGAAAGAAAGTAGATCTTGGTGGAAGTACAAAAGATGCAGATAATTTTGCTGTTGAATTAGCAGTAAATTATCTTTATTCTGATACTGGTAATGTTTATTTAAAGTATGAAAGAGGATTCACATCTCCTGCTCCTGCTTTAATCACTAACAGATATTCTACTTCACATCCAGATCCAAGTAAAGCTGGTCTATATTATTTCAATGATCTTGATTCTGAAACTTATAACACTTTTGAGTTAGGATTTAGGGATACATTTGGAATTTCAGAATTAAATGGAGCTATTTTTTATACTTTGACAAATGATGAAATTAGAAGTTCAGGTCATGCATCTAATACTCAACATTCAATAGAAAATATAAATTTAGATAAAACAGAAAGATATGGCTTTGAACTTGCAGCTAAACAAGATGTAGGTAAATTTACTTTTACTGAAAGCTATAATTATGTACATGCTAAAGTAAAAAAAGCTGATGATAATGGAGAAAAATTAGATGGAAAAAGAATAGCTTATGTTCCTAATCATAAATTATCTTTAGGTGTATTATATTCATTTAATGAAAGATTTAATATTGGTGGAGATGTTGTTTATAAAAGTGCAACTTATCTTACAAACAATAATGAAGGTGGAAAGAAAAATGCACATGCTGTAGCTAATATCAGAGCTAACTTTAAAGCTACTGAAAGTCTTAATTTATATGCTGGAGTAAACAATGTATTTGATAAAAAATACTATGATTATGTTTCATATAGTTCTTCTACTAATGAATTTTTATATGACCCTGCATATGAGAGAAATTATTATGTAGGATTTAAATTCCAGTTTTAATGATAAATTTCCCCTCTAAACTATAAAATTAACTTAAAATAAAGTGACTGTTACAAATATCTCTTACTTATAAATATAACAGTCACTTCTTTTAATGTTTCAACTAATTATTACTCATCAATTTCATCAAATACTGATTTTCCTGTTTCATTCTTTTTAAAGAATAGATAGTATATGACCACACCAATAATAGGGATCACTACACCTATCACAGAATTTTTAGGATCTTCATATAAAGTAGCTATCAATACAACAAGTGATAAAACTATTGTTATTATTGGCAAGAATGGATATCCTATTACTTTATATGGTCGTGGAAGATTAGGATATTTTTTTCTCAAAACAAATACTGATGAAACTCCCATTGTATAGAATATCCAAGCACAAAACGCAACAAGAGCTGTCAGCTGTTCAAAAGTACCAAATAAAATCAATACACTTGAAACCACTGCTGTTGCTATTTGAGCATTGATAGGTGTTCCTGTTTTAGGATTGATTTTAGCAAACACTGAAAAGAATCTCTTATCTCTAGCCATTGCATAATACTCTCTAGGATATGCCAGTATGCATCCGTTACATGAACCAAATATTGCTAAAAGAGCTCCTATTGCCACAAGAAGTCCTCCTGATTTTCCAATTAAATTTGTAGCTGCCAATGCTGCTGGTGCATCATTAGCTGCAATATCTACAGCAGGAAGTGTCTTTAAAAGAGCAAGATTAAATAGTATATATATTAAAGTCACCCCTATTACTCCTATTGTTACTGCTTTTGGAAGATCCTTCTTGGGATTTTTCAATTCTTCTGATACTATGTATACAGAACTCCACCCATCAAATGCCCAGAGGGCAGCAACTATTGAAAGAGCAAAAGCTGTGACTACACTTTTCCCTTCTCCTGGTACCATTGTCATAGGATTATTAACATCTCCCATTACAAGTCCAAGAACTATTATTAATGCAATAGGTACAAGCTTCGCTACCATAAAAATTCCCTGCACATTTCCACCTTCTTTTATTCCCAGCATATTAATTCCTGAAAGTACGAGTATCATAACAATTGCCATTATTTTTATCTGGGTATCTGTAAGTCCTACTATAGTGCTGAAATATGTGGCAAAACCTACTGCCAGAGCACTGATTGAACCTGATTGTGATATAAAGAAATCTGTAAGTCCCATTGCAAAACCAGCTGCTGGACTGAATGCTTCTGATATATATGTATATGTTCCTCCTGATTTAGGAATAGATGTTCCTAGTTCAGCATAACATAAAGCAGCCATCAAAGACATCAATCCTGCTATCAACCATGCTAAAATAGCAAATCCTGGTGACATTCCTGATCTTTGCAAAACAAAAGTACTGACATAAAATATTCCTGAACCTATCATTATTCCACCAACTATTGAAACTGCGTGAAATAATCCCAGTTCTTTTTTCAATCCTTTTTCTTCCATAACAATTCCTCCCCTATCCTGTTTTCTACTGCATTTATAATTTTTTCTGTTTCCCTACTTTTTTTATAAGTTCCTACTATTACTAGCTTTTCATTTTTCACATTTTGAAAAAGATAATAAAAAAGTTTTCTGCTCCTTTCATCTAATTCAATAAAATTTCTAAAAACAGCTATTATATTCTTTTTATTTGCTGCTTCCTCCAGAAATTTTCTTATTACATAAAAAATTTTTATTTCACTACTTTCCTCTTTCTTTTCTTGGGAACTGTCCAATTCTGGAAATAATACTGCTAGTTCTTCCTTTGAATTTTTATAGTGGTACTCTTTTATAAAAATAATTTTTTCCAGAAGATTATATATTCCCTCTCCTTCTAACATTTGAAAAATTTGATTTCCAGTATGCAGAAATATATATTCCCCCTTTTGTTTCTTCAGAAATGTTTCAAGAACCTCTGCCCCCTCTTCAAGAATATAGTTATTAAAAAATTTTATCTCTTTGACCGAAGATTTTTTTGGCAGAGCCTCCTGAAAAATTTGTTCCCTGTTTTTGGTATTGATAATTTCTTCATAAATTTCTTTCAATTTCTGTGAAGGACTTATATTTAATTCCTTTCTCAAAATTTCTGCACAGATATTATACTGTTGAACAGCTTTGTATCTTTCATTGTTTTTTAAATAGAGCTCCATTAGTTTCAGATGAGTTTCTTCTGTGAGATTATTTATTTTTAAAAGTTTTTTTAATAAATTTTCCCCTTTTTCTATCTCTCCCTGTTTTTCATATACTTCCGCAGCCATATAGATCCCATCTTGAAGAAGTCTTGATATGTGTTCTCTTTCAAACATTATCCATTCATCAAGAACAGCACTTCCTTTTACAAAAAATCCTTCAAAAAATCCCTGTTCGTATAAGTCAGAAGCTTTCTTCAAAAGAGCTGCATCAGAATTTTTTATTCCATTATCTATATTTTTATAAAACTCTTTTACATCAATCCAAAGTTCAAACTCCTCACTTATGAAACACTTTCCCTTTTCTGAAATAATCATAGGATTTAATACTCCATTTTTCTCCAATACCTTTTTTATATTAAAAAGTACCTGTCTGAGGTTTGAACTTGATTTTTCTGCTGAAGATTCAGGCCAGAAAATTTCTGCTAGAATGTTTTTAAAAAATTTCTTTTTGCTGTTCATGCACAGATAAAAAATAAGCCCTGCTCCTTTGCTGCTTATCTCATGAAATATCTCCCTGCCATCTATCTCTATTCTTGGAGTACTTAAAAGATATATATTTATTCTTGTTTTATCCATATACTAGTTCACCATATTTTATAGTTTTTAATATCTTTACATCTTTTATCTGTTCTTTTTTTATAGTTAAAATATCTTTGTCTAAAACAACTAAATCTGCATCAAAACCTCTTTCTATTTTTCCCTTTCTATCCTCTTCAAAATTAGCATAGGCAGCATTTACAGTATATAGTTTAATAGCTTCATCTATATTTATTCTATTTTCCTCTTCAGTATGATTTACAGCACTATAGATTCCATAAATAGGTGAAAGAGGTGTTATATTACTTTCTGATCCCCCTGCTACAACTCCCCCGAATTTGATAACCTTTCCAATTGGATTAGCTCTTTTATATCTTTCACCTATATTTTTGATATATTTTCCATTTTTTCCTCCCCATTTGTTATCATAACCTGGTTGCATAGAAAAAATTATCCCTAATTGTACTGCTCTTTTTATCTGTTCATCATTTGGAAGAACAAAATGCTCCAGTCTATGTCTGTGATTTTTTCTCCCATAACTTTTAATCGCATTTTCGTAGGCTTCTAAAGCTTGATCTATAGCTCTTTCTCCTATACAGGAAAGAGCTATCTGCATGTTTTTTTTATGTGCATCTAATACAAATTTATTTAATTCTTCCTGGGAAAAATAGAGAATCCCATAATTTTCTGGCTCATTTTCATAAGATTCATAGAGAGCTGCTGTCTTAGAAGAAATAGTTCCATCTAAATAAAAGTTTCCTCCTATTTTTTCCAAACCAAATTCTACAGCTTTTTCTATATCTGTATTTTGAGCATATATAGATATATCTATTTTATTTTTTTTCTCATACTTCTGTACTATCTCTATATCCTCATCATCAAAAAAAGCTCCTCCTTCCATGGCATTCAGAGTGGTAACTCCATTTCTTAATGCCTCATTCACTGTCATCTTCATAGCCTGCTCTTTCATTTTATAATTTATAAAAAGCTTCTGTATTTTTTTTCTGGCAAAACCACTGGCCTCTCCAAAAAGATATCCTGTAGGCATTCCTTTCTCATCTTTCACTACTCCATTGAGAGTAGATGGAATTGCCAGTAAATTATAGGCATAAGTATTGACAATAGTAGAATGTATTTCATCTTTGCTCACAACAATAGGGTGGAGAGAAGAAATTCTGTCTAAATCCCAACGATTTAATCTTTCCTTCTCTTCCCAGTTAAATCCTATACACCATATAAGCTGATTTTTTTTATATTCCTTCACAGTTTTCTGTAGTTTTTTTAAAAACTCCCCTCTTTTTTTTGTTTCAATTTTTATACAATAATGCCCTATTCCATTTTGTACTGCATGAACATTGCAGTCATAAAATCCTGGAAGAACTGTTTTTCCTTCTAAATTTATAATATTTACTCCAAAACTTAATTTATCATCCAATAAATTATTCTTTGAAACCTCTATAATCTTTCCATCTTTAATTCCTATCAAAGAATAAATATCTCCTCTTTCATTCATTGATACAAATTTTCCATTATAAATAATAGTATCTGGCAACATACCATTTTTATTCTGCTTCAAAAACAATTTTCCCTCCTATGATAGTCTTCAATATTTTTATATCTTTAATATGATCAGGTTCTGCTTCATATAAATCTTCATCTAAAATAACTATATCTGCATATTTTCCAACCTCTAAACTTCCTTTTTTATTCTCTTCAAATGTTGCATAAGCTGGCCCTGTTGTAAAAGCTCTTATTCCCTGCTCTACACTTATTTTCTGTTCTGGATTATATCCTCCCTCTGGAAGATAGTTATATGTTTTTCTTGTCACTGCTGCATATATCCCATGAAGAGGATTGTATTCTTCAACAGGGCTGTCTGAACCAGCAGCTATTACACAACCTAAATCATAAAATTTTTTAAAATTATATGATTCCTTTCTTCTTTTTTCTCCTACTCTATCTTCCAACATATCAATATCTGAAGATAAAAATATAAATTCCAGTCCTCCTATAATATTATATTTTACAAAATCTTCTATTATCCCTTCAGTTGTTATCTGACAATGATCTATTCCAAAACGAAGATCTTTTCCCTTATTTTTCTCTAATATCTCTATATATACATCTAAAATACTTCTCATTGCTCTGTCACCAATGGCATCTGATACTAATTGAAAACCATTTTCAAAAGCATAGTTATGAAGTTCTCTTAATTCATTTTTTGTAAGATACATCTCTCCTGCATTATTTTTTCTATCTTCAGGATTATCTGAATATGGTTCTCTCAATGCTGCTGTTCTTACACCCAGTGAACCATCTATTATAGTTTTAAAAGGACCTATTTTAAAATATGGGCTTCCATCTCCACTTTTTAATCCCAGTGTCATAAAATCTTTTATCTCTTCTAAAGTAGCCAGATGTAACATAAGATTTACACGAATTGGAAGTTTATTTTCCCTATCTAATTTAAAATAAACTTTCAATATATCTCTAAATGTTCCTGCTCTCAAAAGTTCAAAGTCATCTGTTTGAACAGAGGTAATTCCTGAACTTGTATATTTGTTTGAAGCTTTTAAAATAGCTCTTTCTATCTGTTCAGTTGTCAATTTAGGAATTATTTTATATACTATTTCTGTAGCCAGCCCTGTAAGAATTCCTGTAGCATCTCCATTACAACCTATTTCAATAGTTCCCCCTTCTATTTGAACAGGGTGTTTAAATATCCCAGCCAATTTTAATACTTTTGTATTTACTACAGAAACTTGAGCACAAGTTCGAGTCAGCACAATATAATATTCTTTAAATTCTTCATCAAAATCCTTTGCTGATGGCATTTTTTTATCTAGGAATAGATTATCATCCCATCCTCTTCCCTCTATCCATTGTCCTTTCTCAATTTTATTTTCAGTTATATATTTTCTTATCCTTGATTTCATTTCATTTACACTTTTACAATCATTGAGATCCACCATTTCCAAACTGTATCCATAACTTAAAAGATGCATATGACTGTCATTAAAACCTGGAAGTATCATTTTTCCTTGGGCATCTATCAATTTGGTTTTTGAAGTTTTCTCTCTTAAAATCTCTTCATTACTTCCAACAGAATAAATCAATCCATCTTTTATACTTACAGCAGTAAATCTAGAATTATTGTTGTCCATAGTATAACCTTTACCATTAAAAATAATCATATCCATATCATATTCCTCTCCTTTTTTAATTATTTTCCATTTACTAATATTTTTTCAATATTTATTCTGTCTATATTTTCTGCTATATATATATCCTCATTGAGTACAACTATATCAGCATAATATTCTTCTTTTATTTTTCCCATTATATTTTCCATCCCTATTGAATAAGCAGAACCTGTGGTATATAACTCCAATGCTTCTTTCAATGTAAGTTTTTCAAAAGGTCTCCATCCTCCAAGAGGTTTACCATCCTCTGTAGTTCGTTCAACTGCTGCTCTTATTCCAGAAAGTGGTGCAAAATCTTCTACTGGACTATCTGAACTTCCTGATAGAGAGATTCCATTTTTTAATAATATCTTCCACGCATAAATATTATCTCTATATTTTTTATCAATTCTTTTTTCTGCTAGTTCATAATCTGATGGTACAAACATTGGCTGAATATCTGCAATCACTTCTAATTCCTTCATTTTTTTTATCTGCCTGTAAATAGGAAGCTGGCAGTGTACAATTCTTGGTCTTAAATCTATATTATTATATTTTTCTTTTATTTTTTCTATAATATTTAAAATTTGATCTATTGCTCTGTCACCAATAGCATGACAGGCTATCTGTATTTTCTTTGAGTAACAGTAGTCACATATTTTATAAAGTTCTTCATCACTGAAATTTAATATTCCAGTTTTATCAGGAGCATCAGCATAAGAATGATTTAGAGCTGCTGTCCATCCTCCAAGTGAACCATCTAATAAAACCTTTACAGTCTTTATATTAAAATATTCATTCTCTCCAAGTTCTTCTCTTTTTTTCATAAGGAGCTGTAAAGTTGAAAATTCACTTATCTGTAACTGCTCAAATATTCTTATAGGAAGTTTTCCTTTGTTATAAAGATTTTGAAAAGCCTGCAATATATTTAATCTGTCTGTATCCTTTGAAAAAAAGTTCATATCATCTGTCTGTATTACTGTAAGTCCTTTTGCTGCTATTAGCTTCAAAGTTTTTTTCATTATATTTTCCAGTTCTTCAACAGTATATGAAAGTCTTTTTTCCAAAAATTCATTGATTACTTCTTCATATATCAATCCATTAGGTTTTCCATTTTTATCTTTACCTATATTTTTATTTTCCAGCTGTATTTTTTTATCACTTAGAGAAAGTTCCAAGACTTTACTATTCACACTGGCTATATGAATACAGATTCTTTTCAAAAAAATATAATGTTCTGTAGATATTTTATCTAAATCATTTTTATCTGGCATTCTTTTCTCTTCCAGCTTCTCGTGATTCCAGTTAAATCCCAATACCCAATTTCCAGCAGGGATATTATTTTTTTCAATATGCTCTTTTGTGAACTTTATTATATCATCAATTGATTCTGCACTTTTGAGATCTACTGCTTCTATAAGATTTATTCCTGTATTCAGCATATGCATGTGACTATCATGAAATCCAGGTAACAGACATTTTCCCTCCATATCAATAATTTTTGTTCCTTCTGGTATTTCATTAATATTCATATCTATTTTTTTTATTTTTCCATTTTCTATATAGATATTTTCAGCCTGTGGTTTTTCATCATCCATTGTATAAATTACTGCATTTTTCAGTAATTGCTTCTCCATATTTATTTCCCCTCTGTCTTTTTTCTTTCATTATACAAGTATTTTGTAATTTATTTGTTTTTTTTCTGTTATTAATTTGTCAATATTTATTTTTTTATGAAAAAATAGAAATCCATTTTATAGATTTCTACTAGTTTATACTTTAATATTTATTTTTAAGTATCAAAAAAGAAATAGATGATTTTTTATTTATCTAAGCTACTTTTAATGAATGAAGTGTTGTCCCTAAGCGATTATTTATGCTTTTGTTTAAATATCTATTGAAGTTGTAAGCAATATAAAACAGACATATTTCTCTTAAAACACTTTTTTTACTTCGAATTTTTAATTTTCATAACTTCAAATCTCCTTTCAAAACTACAAAAGCACCTTCTACCTAAATCTTCTATTTATTCTTAATTGTTTTCCATAATCGCTTGATATATTCTCTTTTGATTTATTTGATAGAATTCTAAAACTCGCATTGTACTTAATTTTTTTTGTTAGTTTCAAGATTCCAAAAATATTGAACTGTATTATTTTTATTAGAGTACAGAAACTTTAATTCTAATTCATCTTTTCTGAATAGCTTATTTTCAGAAGAATTATATATTAAATTTTCTACTCTATTTAAATCATTTTTAAATTTTTTAGTTTTATCCTTTTCAAAATATATTGGTTTTATATATGAAGTATAGCTCATCTTTTCCAAATATTCATAATTTGAAATACTTTCATATTCTGTGTCAGTTACTATATTTTGAGATGAAATTTTCTCTAAAAATGGAATCAAAATTTTAGAACCAGAAGGGTTTGAAAAAATTCTTAGTATTTTATACCTTTTTTTATTAAAAAAAGCTGACAAGAAGGAAAACTTCAAGTTAGCTTTTTTGGTAATTAGACTATTTTAAATTTGCAACAGCCCCTTGGCATAGAAAAAATATTTAGTATATTTTAGTATATAAATAAATTTTAATTAAATAATTTTTATCATAGAAAGTTATGATTTACAGAGAAAACTTCACACTATCAATTTTATCTATCTAAAAGCTCTATTTCCTTATCAATTAATTCTTTTAGTTTTCTCAATTCTTCTTCAGTTAATGTTATACCTTTTCCCATCTTTTTATGTTCTGGATCCCAAGTTCTAATATCGTATTTAGGCTCTTCAGCATTCCAACTTACACGAGTAAGCTCTTTCTTCCAACCTTTGCTCCCTTCTGAAATAGTACCCAATTCATTTAATACTTCAAATTTTAATTCTTTCTTTTCCATTCTTCTTCCTCCATAATAGCTTTTACTCTCCAAGCTGCTCTATTATTTGTAGTTATTGTTCCTCTCTTATCTAATGAATGCTTATAATCTTTCTCTTGTAAAAATCTCTCTATTATTTTTTCTTTTTCAGGTTCATATATTATCCAAATTATTCCAGAAAGTTCTCTATTATCAATATACTCTATTTTCTCCTCTTTTAAAAGAGAAAAAATATCCTTATCATTCTTATTTTTCTCTTCTTTTGAATCATCTGCTTTAATTTGCTTTTGTTTAGTAAAAGGCATCTCCTCTTGTTGCAATTTCATTTCATTTTCAGTTTTAGAATCTTCTGCTTTAAAATTTAATTCTGGAGTTTTTATTCTTTCCTCTTTTATTGTTCTTTCTATATCATTTAATCCTTTAACAATTTCTGGTTCATCTGTGTCTGCTTCACTTTTCCATGATTTCATTATTTCAAAAGATCTGCTTTTTATTTTATTTAATAATTCCTCTTCTTTTGCTTCATAATTTTCACTTTTAGTTTTTTCTGGGTATATTCCTTTTTTTTCTAATTTTTCCACTACTTCTTTCATTGTATCTTCAGGATTTCTAAAATAATTACTTCCTCTTATTCTAATAAAATCCCATCCACAACGTTCTAGTATATCTTGACGCTCTATATCCTGTTTTACTTGATCTTCTGTACTATGCCATCGCTCTCCATCACACTCTATAGCTACTCTTTTATTTTCAAAAAAAGCTACCATATCTATTCGATAAGCTCCTACTTCCCATTGCTGTATTATGTTATAATCTCTGGCATAAAGATATTTTGCTACTTCCTCTTCAAATATTGAATCTGAATTTTTCTTTACACTTTCCTCTACCATAACTTTTTGTGGATTTTCACTGTATTCTAGCAGTCCTCTTCTAATATCTCCATCTTTTAAATCATTTGCCATATCTAAAGAATGTACTATCCAAAGTTGATCTTTAGCACGGCTAACAGCTACATTGTATCTTTTTTTATTCCCATCTTCAATTCCTTCCCTTTTCATTCCTAAAGGTCCAGGTTCATCATTACTATCTACCATACTCAAAAATACAACATCTCTTTCATCACCTTGAAAATGGCTTGGATTTCCACATAAAATACTATGTTTTTCTATATCTGTTGCTACTATTTTTTCAACAATTAATTTTTGAATCAATTCTACTTGCTCATCGCCTAAAAGAGATATAACTCCAAAAGAAGCATTTTCATATTCCTCCAGTTCCAGACAAGCTTTTATTAGACTCACTATTGTTTCAGCTTCTACCTCATTTATCTTTTTCTTATCATTTCTTTGTCCATTGACTCTATAGTTGACCACTGCTGGTTTTAATTTAGATGCACTTGACTCTCTCAAAGGTTTAATTTTATAATCATAAGAAGTTTTATTACTATAGCCAATTATTTCTGGAATACATCTGAAATGTTCTCTCAACATCAAAGGAGTAAATGTTGTTGTTGCTATTGAATAAATTGAAGATCTTAGCCCATATAAGTCATCATTGCTAATTTTTCCCTTAATATGTTTATCTCTAAGCATATTGCTTTTCTCAACACTTTCTCCTATATCTGATGGACTTACTTGTTTGTCATCTCCAACTATAATAACCTTTTTTCCCATATATAATAATACCAGTGAGTTTATGTTTGACTGACTTGCCTCATCTATTATAACTATATCAAATTTATTTTCAGCAGGATTTAGAGTTTCTATCACTTTTCCCATTGGCATTATCCATACAGGTACAGCTTTTTGGCAAGCTGCTATTTTTTCTTTAGCTTGTTTTCTATATAATGGAGCATTTTTTCCTGTTCCTTTTCCAATTTTTTGAATAGTTTGTCCCCATCCTCTAAGTGCTTGATTCACTAAAAGATTTTCTTTTTTTTCTACAAAACATAAAACATGATACCATGCTTTTTTTTCAACTAGTTCTAAAGTTAGTTTTCTTAAAGTTTCAACTTTTTTTGTAGCTTCTTTTTGAAGCTCTTCATATGGCTCTTTTGCCAATCTTTCCATTTCTTGAGATAACTGTTTCCATTTCCAATTCTCATATACATCTTGCATTTCTTCAATCATTTCTTCTTCTCTTAAAGATTTTGCCCAGTTTTTAGCTACTTTTTCTATTTTCTGTAAAATTTTCTCTTTTTTATTATATATTTTTTCTTTTTCCAGCATTTCATTTAAAATTTTAAAATATTTAAAGTATCCTTCAATATTTTCCTCTTCTATTACAGTTTTAAATTCTTTGTCAAAAGGAGATTTTTCTTTAGTTATTTTTTCTATTTTTCTCAAATATTCTTCAAATATTTTCTGAGTTTCTATTACTTCCAAAGCTCTTTCTCCAATTTCTATCCTTTTTTCTATTATAGGAATAGAATTTAATATTTTTCTTAATTCCTCCAAAGAAATATGAATATTTCTATCTTCAAAAATACTTTCTTTTTCTATTCCACATTTTTCTATATTATTTAAAAAACTATTTTTTTCTTGATTATTCCAATTTAAAAAATATTTTATTTCTCCTAAATATTCATATAGGTACTCTATAAAATTTTCTTCTGGAATATCACTAGCTATCCCACCTTTATTTTCTATGAGAACCTTCCAACTTTTTATTAACGTTTCTTTTTGTAACAATAGTTCCAAATACTCTAATACTAAATCACACTCTTCTATTGTTTCAATTACTTCTTCATCTAAAATTATTTTAGTTCCTATATTTTCTTTTGCTTTCTTAAGAGCTCCTTTAAAAATGAAACCTGGATTTTTTATTCCCTCTTTTAATTCTAAAACAAGATTTTTTCCAGATTTTACATTAATCCCATCAAGCTCTATCTCTCTCTTAAAAAGTTTTAATTTTATTTTATCAGAATATTTATATAGCTTCTCTGTATCTTCAATAAATTTTTCCCAAATTTCTCTATCTCCACCAGCTGTTATTCCTGCTATAGCTGCATCTATTTTCCATTCTCTAATATCTTTTAGTTCTTTAGAAATGATTGTTCTTCTATTCTCATATTCTTTAAATTTTTTTAAATCTATAATTTTCTGACCTTCAATATATAGATTTTCATTTTTTAATATATAGTTTTGTCCTCCTAGAATTTTTTCTAGTTTCTCTATATTTTCTTTTTTCTTTTCAATTAACTCTTTAAATTTTTCTGGTTCAATAAAATTAGAAATATCATTTAACCCCAAAATTATTTCTTTTTCTTCATTTTCTTCTAATATTTTTTTATATTCCTTTTGTATAAATTTTAATTCTTCATTATTAATTGGACAAGGATCCATTTTAGAAATTTCTCCAGGAATTTTATTTAATTTATTTTCATTCTCTCTTAAATATATTCCAACATCTTTTATAGAAATTCCTTTTCCATTGTAAATAATTGATTGAGATTCCTGATATTTTATAGCATACATTTGATCTTTTATATTTTTTAATTCTTTATATTCTAGTATTCTATCTTTTTTTAAAATATCCACTTCTTTTTTTAAATCTTCTGAATTAAAGTAACCCATTTTTTCTGAAATACTGGCTACCGAACGTTTCATATCACTATTATCATTATCTAAAATTGAAATACAAAGTCCTTGAATATTTTTAGGAATTTTCTCTTTTAAAACTTTCAAAGCCTTTTGAGTATGGCTTGTTACTAAAACATTCTTTCCTTGTGCCAAAAAATGTCCAAGTAAATTTGCAATAGTATGTGTTTTTCCTGTTCCAGGTGGTCCTTGTACAACAACAGCATTATATTTTTCTATTTTTTCTGCTATTTCTATCTGCTCTTTATTAGACTCTTTAGTAAATAAAATTTCTTCAGTCTGAATACTTCTTTCTATTTTTTTATCCTCAGAAATTTTTACTATTCCAACTAACTCAGATAATTGCTCTGGAATTTCTCCAAAAATTTCTATTTTTTCAATTATATTCTCTATTGCTTTTACTATTCCGTCTTCTTTTTTTCTAATAAAAAGTAATGGTCTATATTCAATAATTATAGCTTCTTGATCTGGTATCTCCATATCTTCAGAAAATTGCCCTTTAGCACTTAATTTATGTATAAATTCTCTAAAAAAATTCTTTATACTGTTTTTATCCATTGGATGTAAATTCTTTTCTTGGACTTTATTTTCTAATTCTAAAGTACTTTCTAAATTTATATCTTCTATTCCATTTAAAAAACTAGTGTAAAATTCTAATGAAAAATTTTCATCTGACCCTGTATCTAATATAGTTATTACATTATTTTCTGCTTCAAATTCTATTTTTATTCTTTTTAATAAAATTGGATAGCTTATGTTCTTATTTGATATTTTTACTATTCCATTTCCTACCAACATCTCCAATGTTTCTGTAGCCTTATTCAACTCCAAATATTGAATATACAAACTATCAAACACACCTCTTGTTCTATCTATAAGAAGTTGCTCATCCACCCATAATTTTCTCTTCTCTAACTCTTTATATATTTTTTCTTTAATTTCTTTAGGAATTGTTTTTATTTCACTAATTTTTTCATTCTTTCCCTGATCATTTAAAATAATTGTTTCTATTATTTTACTTTCTTTTATTTCTACTTTTGTTTTATAATCTTTCCAATCTCCTACCATCCATTCCAATAATTCTTTTTCTATTATCAATGGTTTTATAAAATTAGGCTTCTTTATTTGTAATATTATATCATCTTCTTGAATAGCATCTTGATTTTCCAGGTCTCTATATTTCAAAATAACATTTTCATGTTTAGGTAAATTATCTAAATAGTAACTCCATTTTTCTTCATCAACCTTAATTTTCACTACTTTTGAGCTTTTAGCAACTTCTGAAATATAGTTGTATAGTGCTATTACTCTTTCCTTCTCTCCCACTTACTTCCTCCCATGTTACATATATAGATTACTCTGGTGTAATATTAAAACTTAAATACTTATTTTATTATAACATCTACATTATTTGTTGTAAATAAATATGCATTAAATCAATTATATTTTGGGTTCAAAAAATTAAGATATTAATAAGAATAATAAAAAGCAGGAAAAATGTTTTTATTCTCCCTGCTCCATAAATTTTTATTTAATTATCCAGTATTTCTGATACCACTCTTGCTAAAAGAGTTCTTGATAAAATTACAGGTTTCCCTGATATTTTTTCTACTATTTTTTTCATTTCTAAAGTATATCCCATACAATCCAAAACTATTATATCGATATCTTTATCTTCCAATTCCAGTGCTGCTTTTTCTATTTCTTTTATATCCCCATATGGAGAACCAGGTACTGCTTCTATGTTATTTATTATAGAAGACCATTTCTTTTTAGTATACTCCAGCTGTTCTGCTTTTGGAGTAATATTTCCAATAGATGAATTCGCACTGAACAAAGGAAGTAAATTTTTTAATATATCATATGGAAAAATAATTGGAAATTTAGATTTAAAATCATATGAAAATTTTCCAGTGCAAAAAAATAGTATAAGCTCTGCTCCTGCTTCTTCCAATTTATTAATGCACTCTTGTATTCTAGGTTGGATAAATCTCTCAGCAAAAAATACACTGCTCCCATCATTAAGAACAGAAATAAGCCCTTTTTCTCCATTTACAGGTTTTTCTTTCTCTATATCCTCTTTTTTTAAGCCGTCCAATGCTCCTGCTTCTATTAATTCTATTTTATCTCCTAATATAGGAAGAATATCTTTGGTAATATCCTTTCTCGGAGATTGTCCTATTGTTATTGCTCCTATCTTTCTCATAGTTACTCCTTTCCATCTAAAGTCTGGAATCTCTTCATAGAACCATAAGTTTTCTTTATCAGCTCATATTCTTTTTCGTCATAGAAATGACAGTCGCCTTTAGTATATGCTTTTGCTGTTTCCAGCATGAATCTTGCTGCTTCCTCCATATCTGTAATGTGGCTGGCTCCTGTTGCACAGCCAGGTACTGCTGTTTTAGTAGTTATTGCTACTCCTACTACTGGTACATCAGTTGCAGTAGCTGGCTGAAGTATACTATTTAAGTGATAAATATCATTGCCGTATGGTGTGATATCCTGTAAAGAAAGAGCAAATACCTGCGGCAGCTCCCCTGTTGTTATCTGCATAATATCCAGCAGATCATCACTTACTTTTAATATATATCCCTCTTTTACAGTTGGAGATATTGCAAAGCCACGATGATTTATTATTCTGTTTCCTTTAGTAGTATCTACTGACAATATTGCCTCTAAGGCTCCGCTTACTTCCTCTTTATTTATTTGAGCGATATCTACTGGAGACCCCATAAATGGTACTGGGTGATGCGGTCTTGTTGGAGCGTTAGAACATATATGTGTCGATACTACTATATCCCCCTCGAGATAATCTCCTTTAGTCTGCATATCCAGCAGTTTTGCTGCAAGAGATAAAGCTATTAAAGCTCCATCCCCATCTGATACAAATCCTATTCTCTCTGGACGTGCTCCCAGTCCTCCAAGTCTTCCTAAGATCCCTAATGTAGAAGCTGTTCCCCCTTTTACTTTTCCCTTTTCTCCAGGAATAGTTATTCTTATCATATCAGTTGTTCCTCTTTCGCCTTTCAGCGGATAAACAACTACATCTGCATCATGCTTTATACTCAAAAGATAATTTTTTACTTTCTCTCCGCTGGCTGTACTGCTGTCTAAAATATCATACATTTCTATAAACTGTTTTATTAACATATTCTGCCCCCTCTAGTCTATATTAGAAAAATACTTTTATCAAATTAGTCACAAATCCAAACAGTCCATCTGCTGCAATTAGTCCAGCATCTCTTACTTCCATAAATTCTGAACCAAAAATCAATCTTACTGTTACAGCTATCAATACTCCAATACCATAAATAGGACTGTTTAATAGAAGCCCTGTAGCAAAAAGTACTCCAACCATTTTCTTACCAAATATAAACTGGATAAATGCTCCCGGTATTGCCCACATCAGCATTTCTTTTAAAGCTGCCGGATCTGCTCCAGCAGTTATGGTAGTAGCAAATACTTTACTGATAGGAGGTATTACATTCTGACTCATCAAAGCTTTAGAGAACAATAATACTACCAGTATTCCTATGATTCCTCCAATTGCTTCTATGATTACCTGCTGTTTTCTTCCATACTTTTCATACTCTTTATCTTCGCTTTTACCACGCAGTATCCATCCTGCTTTCAAATCATATCCCATATCTGCAAAACATGGTCCTACTGAACCGATAAATCCTGTCATTACAGCTATTGCCAGCGGTTTAAATCCAAGAAGTATTGCTACTGTCATAAAGATAGTAGAAATTGCAAATGCTGGGAACCACCCTGAATGCATTGCTGCCATTCCTACAAGAAGCATTGCTACCAGTGAAGAAAAAGCACACCATAATACCCATACTGCCATTTCACTGACACTCATATCTGAGAAAATTCCTGTTATTACAGCTGTAACAATCGAAGCTGCTATAAGTCCACCGAACCCATATACTAATGATTTTTTAGAATCTTTAGATGAAACTGTAACTGAATTTGTTAATTGCTCATCATTTTTTCTATTCTTAAAAATTATATATAGTGATTGTAATAGTGCAACTATTCCTGCACCTATCATTATTCCCTGAGGTATTTTTGTAGCTCCAAGATTAAAATCTACCATACCAAACAGAGAAAATATCTGTTTTGAATATCCTCTAAGTACAAGTCCTACCCCTAATCCGGCCATAGAAAAGATATTTGCTATAAATACTATTCCTATTCCTGCCACAGGCAGTTTAAAATAACTTCCTATTACCCCCAGTACTAACCCCTCTATTAGTCTTCTTCCTTTTTTACCTCCCTCATCTCCTGCCTGTATAGCACTGGCAGTTGCTACCCCTGGAGGCCATGCCCCCTGAGCTGGGAAAAGAGGTGAGTCAAATAATTTTCCTACTGTTATTATTGAAATTGTTGTCCCTAAAATACACCCTATCGCCATAGGAAGAATATACTCTACTTTTTCAAGTCCCCATAAAATTCCTACAGCTATAAATCCGCAGTTAGCAGCAGCAAATCCTGCACCTGATACAATAGTCTGAAGCATATTTTGTCTTTCCATAGATTTATAACTTGACAGCTGCGACAGCGGTACTCTTGCTAAAATCATAGCAAAAATCGCTCCAATCAAAGATGTATTTGGTGTTACCCCTACGTTTCCTATCAACTGCATACATATTACTGCTGATAGTACAGCTAAAATTACCCCTGTTATTATAATATTCGGTTCAAATGCAGATACTGGCTTTCTTTTGTTTTCCATATTCCATCCCCCTATATGTTTTTAAAATATATATGATATTATTTCTTTCTCAGCCGCCTTTTCACACTGTTTAAACAGTTCTGAATCTTTCATTCCTGTACCTAATTTTATATATTTTCTGTCTACTGCCAGCACAGCTACTTCCATTCCTTCTGTTATTTCTGCTGAAGTGACAGGTGTTCCAGTAAGTGCATCAAATGTCATTATTAAATCTGGGAATGTACTTACTCTCTGATTATTTTTCTCAGCTGTCATGTACTCATTCCAGAATGTAAGTTCTGTGTCCCCTATTTTTACTACTCCTACATCAAATCCGCCTTTACATTCCAGTTGAAGTTTATCTATTTTACCTTTTGAAATTATTTCCCCATGCAGTTTTTCACATACTGTCTTTAAAATTTTTTCTGATCCAAAAGGCTTAGCTTCTATCATAGCCTGTCCTAGTTCTATTGCTTGTTTTACAGCTCCGCATGCACCATTTTCTTTTGCATAACCGCAGGTTACTGGATTTCTGGCTACTGTGACAAGCCCATCTGCTTCCACAGCTGCCTCTCTTATCAGTCTGGCTACTCTAGCTAAATTACCAGAGGCTACCATTTCCACATGCCTTCCTTGTTCCTTTTTACCCCCGATTGCAGCTTGGTAAGAAACATATTCAAAATCTTTATGTAGCCCCATTGATCCCATTATTCCAGTAGGATGAGCTCTTCCATTGCATGGAGCGTCAACTACTGGTATTCCTAGAAGTGCACTTTGCAGCCAACCGTTTACAGTAGCACTTCCTCCTGCTTCATTAGTAATTATCCCTTTTATATCTACATTCATCTGTCTGCTGACCAATTCTATTACTTTTCCATAATCTTCTGGTGCTACATAAGAATTTGTTGCTGATGGTGCTCCTACATTAGACACATTTATTAAATATGCATCTTCTTCTAAATCTTCAGGATCAATTAAATAGACATCCCCCTTTTCCAGCCCAAGTTTTGCTGTATTATATCCTTTAGACATGGCCCCTCCCCCTCCGCCTCCAAGGACACATCCTCCTAAAACAGCAGCTTCAAGCAGTTCTAAATTCAACTTAATTTTTGCCATATTAATTCCCCCTTTTATTTTTATATATTGTTATATTAAAAATTTAAAAATAATACATTTTCAGCATTTCCTGAATCTGTTCTCCAATAGCTTTTAATTTATTTATATAATTTTTTCTATGCTCCTCAGTAAGAGAACTGTGTATTCCTCCAATACTCAGACATGCCAGAATATCTCCATTGCTTTTAAAAAGAGGCACTCCTACTGAAAATAGCTCAGGTGTCATAGTTCCATGACTGTAATCATACTTTTCTTTTTTTATCTTCTCCATTATTTGAGTCAGTTCATTTTTTTCTTCCTCAGTGATATCAAGAGATGTAATATACTGTTTTTTTTCTTCTTCAGGCATAAAAGCCAAAAGCGTTCTATTAGAACCTCCTTTATGCAGAGTATAAGCTCCTCCTTTATCCATAGCTATACGGATTTCACTGCTGTATTTATTATGCTCCAGCTTTTCCATACAGAAACTTTTGTTCCCTACATTCATAGTAAGAATTACATTTACCTGAAGTTCCTGTCTTATTTTCTCCATTATAGGAAATAATATTTTCGTCAATTTCTGCTCTCTTGCTGCTCTGTACCCCAGGACAAGTATTTTTTCACCTAAATAGTATTTTTTATCATTCTCATTTCTTCTCAAAAAATTCTTTGATGTCAGTGTTGACAGCAGTCTATAAGCAGCCGTTGTGCTCATTCCCATTTTTTCCTCTACATCTTTTGCTGAAATATAATTGCTTTCGCTCAATAGATAAAGTACATCTAATGCTTTTTCCACTGTCTGTAAAGTATCTTTATCAGATTTTTTTTCCTTAGTCATTTTATCCTCCCCTTCTATTTTCCCGATATTCGGATATGCTTTCCGATATTTTTATTGCTATATATATACCACAATACATTTTTCATGTCAATAAATAAAATATTTTTTTCTATAAATATTATAAATTTTTTATATTTTATTTTTTTCAAAAGAAAAATTTTTCAAAACAAATTTTTTCAAGTTTAATTAAGGCAGTTTGAATTTCAAATACTAGGTGGTAATTTTAATTGTAAATGGAAGTCCCACAAGAGCAGTTCTAAAAGCTGTGGAATCAGGAATTGATACATCTGTAAATGAAGTAGAATTTATAGATGTAACAAAATACAAGTTGAGTGGCTGTATTGCCTGCTATAAATCTAAGACTGAAGAAGGTAAGGGAAAATGTGTCTTCACCAATGATACAAACATTCTGGAAGATAAAATATTTGAAGCTGATACAGTAATCTTCGGTTCTCCTGTTTACTGGTAGGGAATCTCAGCTCAATTAAAAATACTAAATAGATAAACTGTTCTGTATAAAAATGAATTTTTAAGAAAAACAAAGAAAAAAATAGGAATAGTAGCTGTGGGGGCTGTTGCATTTTCTAAATAGTCCATACAAAAAGCTGAAAAGAATTTTTTTCTTCTCATCTTTTTTGTGTTGTTAAATTTTAAGCTTATTCGATTAGGATATCTAATATGAATGCAAATGAATTAATATTTTTTATTTTTTCATCAAATTAATCAAATTATAATTTCCTAAAAAATAAAAAAAGCTGAGTAACATTTAAAAAAAATGTTTCACTCAGCTCTCTTTTTTGTATAATATAGTTACCACCCTAATTATACAAAGGAGACATACA